>DATEMW010000401.1:0-5160 GCA_035275385.1 Candidatus Methylomirabilota bacterium
ACATGACGCTCACGGTCTTCAACTGGCACGAGCTCCTGGGGCACCTGCCCATCTACGGCGTGATGGCCGTGCTGCTGATCTGGACGCCCGATCACGAGGACGAGCGCCTCTGGGTGCGCGGCGTCTTCGGCGGTGATGGGACCATGGCCACGACCCCCGCGCGCATGAGAGCCGTGGGCCGGCGATGAGCTCGGCGATCTCGGGCGACGTGCTCGCGCTGATGCCGGCTCGCCGCGGGCACTTCCTGCTCGAGTCGGGTCATCACGGCGATCTGTGGCTCGATCTGGAGTTCCTGTGCCTGAGACCGGATCCGCTCCGGAAGCTGGCCGCACGCCTCGCCGCACGGCTGGCGCCGCACGACGTCGAGGCCGTCTGCGGCCCGCTGGTGGAAGGCGCCTTCGTGGCGATGATGGCGGCCTCCGAGCTCGGCGTGCCGTTCACCTACTCGGAGCGCTTCGAGAATTCGGAGCGCCGTGCGCTGTTCCCGGTCGACTATCGGGTACCGCGCGCGCTGAGGGCCGAAGTGCGCGACAAGCGAGTGGCCGTCGTGAACGACGTCATCAACGCTGGATCGACCGTGCGCGGCACGCTCGCCGATCTCGAGGCGTGCGCCGCGCGCCCGGTGGCGATCGGCGCCTTGCTCGTGCTGGGCTCGTCGGCATCGCGGCTCGCCGCCGATCGGGCCGTCGCGCTCGAGGCCCTCGCGTCCCTACCGAACAACATCTGGGCGTCGGCCAAGTGTCCGCTGTGCGCGCGCGGAATCGCGCTCGCCAGCGGCCTGGGGCCGGAGCCCCTGGCGTGAAGCGAGGCGGCCGAGCGGTGAGCTAGCCCAGCATCGCGACGACTTCGATCTCGACCAGGAAGTCGGGATGGGCGAGGCGTCGCACTTCGACGGTGGTGCTCGTGGGCATGGCCGGGCCGAAGTACTCCATGCGCACGTCGACGTGCTTGAAGTACTCGTCCATGTCGGTCACGTAGGTATTGGTCTTGACGATGTCGCCGAGCGTCGCGCCGGCGGCCGCGAGCGCGGCTTTGATGTTCTCACCCACCTGACGGATCTGCGCGCGCATGTCGCCCTTGCCGACGGCGTTGCCCGCGCGGTCGCGCGCGAGTTGACCCGCGACGAAGATCATTCGCTTGCCCTCGACCGAGACGACGTGGGAGTACAGGGTGTGACCCCCGCGCACCGGAGCGGCGAGCGCCTCCGGCTGCATGTTCTTCCGTGTCACGGCCATGATGGGTCGACCTCCGCTCAGGCGGTCCAGTGGTCCCAGGCGCGGCCGGCGAGCGCGACCTCGAGCTCGATGTCTTCTTCGAGCATGTACCGCTGCGCCGCGAGCGCCGCGCCGGCCCGCCGAACCCGTTCGAGATAGTCCTCGCGCGACCGATAGCGCTCCTCGATCGAGGGCCGCGGATCACCCGCCGCCTCGCGCTCGCGCCGGGTGCGCGCGAACGGAATCGTCGCGCCCGCGAAGACCAGCCGCTGCGCCTCGCCGCCGATCGAGGCGTGCCGGAGCGTCCACCCCGTGTGGGCGCCGAGCGGCACCGCGACTTCCGGCAGCGCGATGCCGCCGACCTCGTTGCCGTCCGCGTCGACGGCCGAGACGAGCGAGCCGCAGGCGGGCCCGGGTCCGGGCGGCAAGGTCGAGAAATCGAGGCGGCACGGGCGCGCGTGATGGCGCGGGTAATTCGCGCCCGGAATCTTGTCGAACACCGCGTGGAGCGCCTCGAACGGCACCGCCGTTCCGTCGGCCAGGCGCGGATGCCGGCTCGGCGGCGGCTCGACGCCCTCGACGACCCAGCGGTCGAGATTGACGAGGCAGGCGCGCAAGAGCGGCGCGTAGTCGATCGTGTTCCTCAAGTTCTGCGAGTTCTCCGACGGCTCCGACGGGTCGGCGGGCGCGAGCTTCTGCCACGTCGGCGGCCAGACGCCGAGGCCGTGCTCGGTGCCGGCGAAGTGATAGACGCGCGCGCCGGGGCCGTTGGCGACGTCGCGCGTGCCTTCCGCGTTCGTGTGCGCGAGCGAGGCGTCGCCGCGATGGTACTCGGCCGAGCTGTTCGTGTAGAACACCTTCAGCGCGCTGCCCCGCGCGGTGAGCCGCTTGTGCACGTCCTGGTCGGTGGCCGGCTGCACGTAGTCCATCATGTGCGGCCGGTCCTTCGAGTTCTGACCGAACCGCTGGTTGAACTCGCCGCGCAGGCCGCCGGGCACGTTGGCGATGATCCCGTCGAGCGCCTCGCGTCCGTGCTCGTCGAGATTGAGATCGTTGAAGACCAGCGTGCGCAGGAGCCGCCCGGTCTGCGAGCGGCCGTACGCGTACACGTGCCGGAGCACGCCGGGCGCCGGGTTGTCCTCGCGCGCGGTTCCGTGCTTGAGCCACGCGGCGGCGTCGCGCAGGGCGGCGATGCCGAGCCCGATCACCGGCGCGCCGATCGCCGTGTAGGCCACCTGATAGAGACGCCCCTTCTCGAATCCGCCCTCGAGCCAGATGTAGCGCGGGTCTGCCACGACCTCGCCGCCGGCCACGCGGGCGAACCGCCACCGGCGCCGGTCGATCGTCGTCGCGTCGCCGTCGGGCTGATCGCGCACCAGCAGCACCGCATCGCGCTCGTCGAGATCGGCCGCCGGGTACGGGCGGTGACCGCGGTCCGAGAGCAGCAGATGCGTGGCGGGTGCGGGCGTCTGGAGCTGCGTGTAGACGCGGCCGCTGATGCGGTTGCCGCTCGGGTCGAGCGCTTCGGGTCCGCGCAGGCCGAGAAGCCCCGGCACCTCGGGCAGATCGATCTGCCAGCCGCACGAGATCACGACGTACCCGCGCCGCATCAAGAATCCGTCGCCCGGATCGATGGGTGGATCGGGATTCGAGCCCGGGACGAACGTGGGACGGCCCGCGCGGTTGAAATTCGGCATGGCGACCGTGTTGCCGCGGTTCACCACGTCGAGCATCACCCGGCCGCTCGCGCGCGACCGATCGACCGGCAGCAGGATCGACGCGTCCGCTTCGAACTCGACCCGCCCGGAGTGATCACGCGGCGCCAGCCCGACGTCGGTGATGCGCTCGTTGGCCGCGTTCTTCGGATCGATCGAGAACCGCACGATGCCCTTCAGCTCTTCGTACGCGCCGACTTCGCCGAACGGGGCGCCGCCGGCCAGCGGCCGCCGCAGTCTCACGTCGAACCGGGTCACGGGCATCAGGCCTTCTCCACGAGCTTGGGCAAAATGGTCGAGATCGAGCCGCGCAGCACCGCGTCGGCCAGCTCGTCCATCTCGGTCGGCTCGGCGTTGAGGATCACGACGCGCGCGCCGGCGCGCTTGGCGACCGGCACGACTCCGGCGATCGGATAGACCGAGAGCTTCGTGCCGACGGCGAGCATGAGATCGCAATTCGCCGCCGCCTGCTGGGCGCGATAGAGATCCTCTTGCACCAGGCCCTGGCCGAACGAGATCGTCGCCGACTTCAAGATCCCGCCGCAGGTACGGCACGGCGGATCATCCTCACCGGCGCGCACGCGGGCCAGCGCGCGCTCCATCGCCGCGCGCTCGCCGCACGCCAGGCACACGACCTCGTGCATCGTGCCGTGGATCTCGATCACGCGCGAAGGCGACGAGCCGGCCTTCACGTGCAGGCCGTCGATGTTCTGCGTGACCAAGGTGTCGAGCTTGCCGCGCTTCTCGAGCGTGACGAAGGCGCGATGGCCGTCGTTGGGCTCGGCCTTCCAGGCCGGCGAGGTGAGCCGGCTCTGCCAGGCGCGCTTTCGCACCTCGGGATCGGCCACGTAATTTTGTAACGTTGACTGCTTCTCGGCCTCGGGGTTCTTGGTCCAGACGCCCTGGGGCCCGCGGAAGTCCGGGATCCCCGAATCCGTGGAGATCCCTGCCCCCGTGAGCGCCACGAGGGAGCGCGACTCATCGATCCACTTCCGGACCGCGTCGATCAGCGGGCAAGCTCCTTGGCGACCGCGCTCTCCACGACCGTGCCCTTGAAGAAGTCGGGGTTCATCGCGGTGTGCAGGCGCGCGGCGTTGCCGAAGACGAACTGCCGGAAGTCGTCGGTGTCGATCAGGCCGTGCTCGACCAGCTCGTGAGCCTCCTCGAGCACCTCGGACATGTCGGTCACATCGAAGTGGCCGACGTCGGAGCTGAAGATCGGGTTCAGCCGGTGATTGCCGTGGCGATCGAACGCCCAGGCGGTCGTCGGATCGTCCGCCTCGCAGCCGAAGTAGAAATGGTCGGTGAACTGCCGGCGGAGCTCGTCGGCGGAGTTCACGTGAGCGGCCGCGAAGTCGTCGAGCTCTCCCCGATACTCCCGCTCCGTCATCTCCTCGGCCGACTTGAACGGCGGCACGAGGCTCAGGCAGCTCATCAGCTCGTCCATTTTCTCTTCGTAGGCGCGCCCGCCGAATCGCGTGAACAGGTCCTTGAGCCCCTGCTTGTCGAGATTGGTCGGACGGGTATTGGCTTCCATCGCCCGGCCGTTTCGCTTGTCCCAGTGGCCGATGAGATCGGTGATGAGATTGCACGCCCAGCCCACGCCGCCCTCAAGCATCGCGAACCGGAGCATCGGGAAGCGGTGCACGACGCCGCCCAGGATCAGCGCCTTCGCGAAGGCGTGGCTCGCGGTCGCGAAGTGGCCGATGTGGTTGAACACGAAGCTGTTGACCGACTCACGGCCCATCCAGCCCATGCTGCCGGAGTGCGCGGTCACCGCCACCTTCAGCTCGACGCACTTGGCCCAGAGCGGGTCGTAGTCGTAAGCGCTCTCGTACGCGAGCGAGTCGACGAAGTGGCGCACCTGCGTCGGATCGGACGCCTGGCGCGCGAACGCCGGCACGGGCCGCCGCACGTGGTTGGCGATCATGATCGCCTTCATGCCGAGCTCGCGCACGGCATAGGTCGCTTCCTCGATCGCTTCCTGCGGCGTGTGCACGGGCACCACCGCCGCCGGCGCGATGCGGTGCTTGTACGGCGCGAACATCTCGGCGTTCATCTTGTTGACGGCGCGCGCGATGGCGCGCCGGAGCTCCTCGTCCGGGTTCGCGATGTGGAAGAGGCCGAGCGAGGTGTAGAGCATCGCGAAGTCGATCCCGAAATCGTCCAGCCGCTCGTAGAAGAGCTTCGGGATCATCGCGGTCGCGCGGTCGAGCGTGTTGCACGGCTCG
>DATEMW010000402.1:0-4075 GCA_035275385.1 Candidatus Methylomirabilota bacterium
GATCGTGCGGTCGAGCGTGATGAGCCCGCGGTCGGGCTCGAGATCTTTCTTGTCGACCACCTTCGCCCGCAGCCGGATCGTGTCGCCGATCTTGACCGGCGCCTTGAACTTCCAGCGCAGGCCGCCGAACCCGAGCGTGGCATACGGCGCCGTCGCACGCGTGAAGAGCCCGGACTGGATCGCCAGACACAAGAGGCCGTGCGCGATCCGCTCGCCGAACATCGTCTTCTTCATGAACTCGGCGTCGGTGTGCAGGACGTTGTAGTCGCCGGACAGGCCCGCGAACATCACGATGTCGGCCTCGGTGACGGTGCGTCCGGGAGACTCGTACTCCTCGTGCAGCTCGATCTCGTCGAAGTAGCGTCGGTTCTCGGTCATGCGCGCCGCTCAGAATAGCAGAAGTTTGACGGAGATCCGATCAGGTAGCGCCGAGCTCCCGTCGAACGATCGCCGCCCCCGCGGCCAGGGCCCTGAGCTTGCCTCGCGCGACCTCGCGGGCGAGCGGCACCATCCCGCAGTTCGTGCACGGATAGAGGCGGTTGGCCGGCACGTACGGCAGCGCGCTTCGGATGGTCGCCGCCACCTGCTCGGGGGTCTCGATCGTGTCGGTCGCGACGTCGACCGCGCCCACCAGCACGTCCTTGCCCTTGAGCAGTCCGAGCAAGGAGACCGGCACGCGCGAGTTGGCGCACTCGATCGAGATCTGATCGATGCGGCTGGCCGCGAGCGCCGGGAACGTCTGCTCGTACTGCCGCCACTCCGAACCGAGCGTCGCCTTCCAGTCGACGTTGGCCTTGATCCCGTAGCCGTAGCAGATGTGGACGGCGGTCTTGCACGAGAGGCCTTCGATCGCCCGGTTGACCGCCTCGATCCCCCACGCGCGGACGTCGTCCATGTAAACGTTGAACGCGGGCTCGTCGAGCTGCAACACGTCCAGCCCGCGCGCCACCAGCTCGCGCGCCTCCTCGTTGATCACGCGCGCGAACTCCATCGCCAGGCGGCGCCGGTCGCGGTAGTGCTCGTCGGCCAGCGTGTCGACGATCGTCATCGGCCCGGGGATCGTGAACTTGAGCTTGCGCGTGGTGTTGGCGCGCGCGAACGCGACCTCGTCCGCGTGCACCGAGCGCCGGCGCGCCAGCGGGCCGGTCACCGTCGGCACTTCGGCCTTGTAGCGGTCGGCCCGGATGCCGATCGTGACCCGCCGGGTGAAGTCGACGCCGTCGATCGCCGCGAGAAAGCCGTGCACGAAGTGCTGACGGGATTGCTCGCCGTCGGTGACGATGTCGATGCCGGCTGCTTCCTGCTCGGCCAGGGCCACGAGCACCGCGTCGCGCTGGCCCTCGGCGAGGGCCGGGCCCGACAGGTTCCAGGGTGCCCACAACACTTGTGGTTTCGCGAGCCAGGAGGGCTTGGGAAGGCTGCCGGCGATCGTCGTCTCTAGCATTTCGTCCTTCTAGCAGAGGCACGGCGGCCTGTCCACCCGCGATATAATCCGACCGTGCACTTCTCCGACACGCGTCTGGCGGCTGTCTGGGAAAAGGTCCAGACCGGCCGGCGCCTGACCCGCGACGACGGCCTGCTCCTCTTCGAGACCGAGGATCTGCTGGGTCTCGGCCGCATGGCCGACCACGTGAAGACCGCCCGCGAGGGCGATCGCGTGTATTTCGTCCTCAACCGCTACATCTCGCCGACCAACGTGTGCGTCCTGTCCTGCGCCTTCTGCGGCTTCGCCAGAAAGAAGGGCGAGGCCGGCGCCTTCGAGTACACCGTCGAGGACATCATCGGCATGGTCAGCGAGGAGGTCCGCGAGGTGCACATCGTCGGCGGCCATCATCCGGACTGGCCGTTCGAATACTACGAGCGCATCATCGGCGGTCTGCACGCGGCGCGTCCCGACGTGCAGATCAAGGCCTTCACCGCTGCCGAGATCGACTACCTCTGGCGCCGCTGGAAGATCGAGCCGCGCGAGGCGCTTTCACGTCTGAAGGCCGCGGGGCTGCAGACGATGCCGGGCGGCGGTGCCGAGATCTTCTCGTCGCGGCTGGCCAAGCAATTGCGCTACGCGGGCAAGGCCGACGGCGATCGCTGGTGCGAGATCCACGGCATCGCGCACTCGCTCGGGATCCGCACCAACGCGACGATGCTCTACGGCCACGTCGAGACGCACGCCGAGCGCGTCGATCACCTGCTCAAGCTCCGTGAGCAGCAGGACCGCTCCGGCGGCTTTCTGACGTTCATCGCCCTGCCCTATCAGGTCGGCGCCACGACGCTGGTGCCGCGCTCGACGCCGCCGGCCGACAACCTTCGGACGATCGCGGCGGCGCGGCTGCTGCTCGACAACTTCCCGCACATCGAGGCGTACTGGGTGCTCCTCGGTGAGGACACGGCGTCGGTCGCGCTGCACTTCGGCGCCGACGATGTGAACGGCACGCTCGAGGACGAGCGCGTGCAGCACATGGCGGGCGCCCAGACCCCGGCCGGGCTGGCGCGCGAGCAGCTCTTCCGCATCATCCGCGACGCGAACAAGGTGCCGGTCGAGCGCGACGCGCTCTACAACGTCATCCAGGTCTGGGACCGCGAGGGCGCCGCCGCGTGATCCAGGCCCTTCGGGACAAGGTGCTGAACGGCAAGCGACTGGACCGCGCCGACGGCCGGTGGCTCCTCGACGAGGCGCCGCTGCTCGAGCTCGGCGCGCTCGCCGCCGAGGCCCGCTACGCGCGCTACCCCGAGAAGGTCGTCACGTTCGTGATCGACTCGAATCCGAACTACACGAACGTGTGCATCACCGATTGCCAGTTCTGCGCCTTCTATCGCAAGCCCGGCGATCCCGAGGCCTACACGCTGACGGTCGAAGAAGTGCTCGGCAAGATCGAGTTCGCGGCCTCGAAGGGCGCCACCACGCTGCTGCTCCAGGGGGGCCACAACCCGGCCCTGCCGCTCGACTACTACACGACGATCGTGCGGGAGACGCGCCGGCGCTTTCCCGAGGTCACGCCGCACTTCTTCACCGAGTCCGAGATCCGGACCGTCGCCCAGGTCGAGAAGCTCACGGTCGGCGACGTCCTCGACCGCCTCTACGAGGCCGGCCAGCGCACCCTGCCGGGCGGCGGCGCCGAGGTGCTCTCCGACCGCGTACGCCGGCGGATCGAGCCCAAGAAGGGCGGGCCCGACACGTGGCTCGAAGTGCACCGCGAAGCCCATCGGCGCGGATTCAAGTCGACGGCCACGATGATGTACGGCCACGTCGAGCAGACCGACGACCTCCTCGACCACCTCGACTCGGTCCGCGAGCTCCAAGATCTGCACGGCGGCTTCACCGCGTTCGTGCCGTGGTCCTTCAAGCCGAACAACACCCTGCTGGCCAAGTGGATCAAGCATCCGAAGGGCCCGAACATGTACCTGCGAATGCTCGCGGTCTCGCGCCTCTACCTCGACAACTTCCCGCACGTGCAGGCCTCGTGGTTCTCGGAAGGCAAGCGCACCGGCCAGATCGCGCTCCACTTCGGCGCCGACGACTGGGGCGGCACGCTGCTCGAGGAGAACGTGCACAAGGCAGCCGACTTCGTGAACACGATCGAGGTCGACGAGATCGTGATCCTGATCCGCGAGGCCGGCTTCACCCCCGCCCAGCGCACGACCGAGTACGAGATCCTGAAGCGGTACTGAGCGCGGCGCGCTACCGGATCAGCTCGTCAGCGCGACCCAGAATCTCGGGCGAGATCGTCAGCCCGAGCGCCTTCGCCGTGTTCAAGTTGACGACGAGCTCGAACGTCTTGGGGCGCTCGACCGGGATGTCCTCGGGCTTGGCGCCCTTCAGCACGCGATCGACATGGGTTGCGGCGCCGCGAAACATCCCCGTGATGCTCGGACCGTAGGACATCAGGCCGCCGACCGCCACGTAGTCCCGGAACTCGTAGATCGCGGGCAAACGATACTTCGCCGCCAGCGCGACCAAGGTGCGGTGCTGCGCGCCGAAGATCGGCGAGGGCAGCACCTGGATGGCGCCGGCACGCTCGCGCTGCGCCGTCCTGAAGGCGTTCTCGTATTCCTCGAGGGCCGCAACCTTCAGCGACCG
>DATEMW010000403.1:0-4346 GCA_035275385.1 Candidatus Methylomirabilota bacterium
TGTTTTCAAATCGCCTCCGCGACCCGTCAGCGTTGCTGCCTCGAGGGAGGGCAGGATCGAGCGGCGCCGAGACCGGCCGAGGCCGGGTCTAGAGGCGCAGCTCCGGTGGCGCGAGTCTAGCCAAGCGCGGCGGTGGTGTCAAGAAATGCCAGAATAACGAGGACTTACGCGACGCGTCGTACATGGCGGAACAGCAACGACCCGACGACTACTTGAGCCCGGCTTCGATCAGAGGCAGGCAGAAGTACACGACGAACGCGGCGCATGCGATGTAGAGCATCCAGTGAAGCTGAGCCCCCCGCCCGCGGAGCACCTTGATCGCCGCGTACGTGACGAAGCCCGCGCCGATGCCGTTGGTGATCGACCACGTGAAGGGCATGACGAGCATCGTCATGAACGCGGGGATCGCCTCCTCGTAGTCGTCCCACGGGATGTCGCGCGCGATCCCCATCATGAAGAAGCCGACGATGATCAACGCGGGCGCCGTCGCCTGGGCGGGGATCACGCTGGCCAGCGGCGAGAAGAACATCGCCGCCAGGAACAAAACGCCCGTCACGACCGAGGCGAGACCGGTCCTGGCGCCCTCGGTCACGCCGGCGGCCGACTCGATGTAGGTCGTGTTGCTGCTGCTGTTGGCCAGCCCGCCGAACATCGCCCCGATCGAATCGACGAGCAGCACCCGATTGGCGCGCGGGAGCTGACCGCGGTTGTCGAGGAAGCCGCCGCGCCCGCCGACGCCGATGATCGTCCCCATCGTGTCGAAGAAATCGCTCAGCATGATCGAGAAGATCACGAGGATCGCGGCGAGGGCGCCCAGCTTGGCGAAGAGCCCGAAGTCGAGGCGGCCGAACGTGGAGAGATCGGGCGCCTGCACGATCGCCGCGGGAAAACGCGCGGCGCCCGGGGTCGTGAACCCCTGCCCCGCGGCGAAGAGCTCGTTGAGCGCGATCGCGATCGCGGTCGTCGCGAGAATGCCGATCAGGAGCGCTCCGCGCGTGCGGCGCGCCATCAGCCAGGCGGTCACGAAGAAGCCGATCAGGAACACCGCGATCGGCAGGCCGCGCAGGGTCCCGAGCCCGACCGGCAGCGGACCGGCCGCGGGCTTGACGACCAGGCCCGAGGTGAAGAAACCGATGAACGCGATGAAGAGGCCGATGCCGACGCTGATCGCCCGCTTGAGGCCGATCGGCACGGCGTCCATGAGCGCCTCGCGGAAGCGCGTCAGCACGAGCACCGTGATGACCACGCCCTCGAGGAAGACGACCGTCATCGCCTGCGGCCAGGTGAGGCCGCGACCCGCCACCAGATCGAACGCGACCACCGCGTTGAGTCCCATCCCGGCGGCCAGCGCGAAGGGGTAGTTGCTGACGAGGCCCATCGCGATCGACAAAAGGCCCGCCGCGAGACACGTCACGGTCAGGGTCGCCGGGAACGGAAGCCCCTTGCCGTCGAGCCCCGGGACTCCGGTGAACCCCAGGATGATCGGGTTCACGAAGATGATGTAGGCCATCACCATGAACGTCGTGAGCCCCGCGCGGACTTCGGTCGCGAGATCGGTCGAACGTTCCTTGAAGCCGTAGCGGGCGAGGAACCCGGCCATGGCCGGGCGGCAGTCTACATCGAGCCGGGCGCTATCGGTAGTCCGACGGCTGGGGCTGCGGCTGCTGCGGATCGAACGCGGTGCCGAGGCTGATCTCGGGCGGGGCGGCCTGCTCCGCGGCGTCCTTGCCTTCCTGGAAGACCCGGAGCAGATCGTCACCGATCATGACCGCCGGCCGAACGTCGGCTGAGTTCTCGCCGCTCACCACCACGGTGGCCAGCGCCACGGCGGCAGCCAGCGCGATTCCGGCCGGGGTCACCACGAAGGACCAGATCTCCCGGGAAGTCACGCCTTCCCCAGGGGCAAGCCGCCTGCCAGATGATGGCCGCGGCTAGGTCGTTGAAAAGGCGTGGCCAATCGGCGGCGGCGCCGGCCGGCCGCGTGTCAGCAGGACGACACGCGCACCGCCTTCGTCGCGCCTTTTGTCACTTTCGGAATTTCTTGAAGTCGACCGGGCGCTTCTCGACGAACGCGTTCCGGCCTTCCATCGCCTCGTCGGTCTGGTAGTAGAGGCCGAGCGCGGTGCCCGCGAACTGCGCCACACCGCCCCGCTGCTCCGAGTCGATGTTGAACGACTGCTTGGCGAGCGCCAGCGCGGTGGGGCTTTTCTCGAGGAGCTCGGCGCACCACTTCTCGACCTCGGCGCGCAGGTCCTTCAGCGGAACGACCTTGTTGACGAGCCCCATCGCGAGCGCGTCCTGCGCGGAGTATTGCCGGCAGAGATACCAGATCTCGCGCGCCTTCTTCTCGCCGACGACCCGCGCCAGGAATCCGGTGCCGTGGCCCGCGTCGACGCTGCCGACGCGCGGCCCGGTCTGGCCGAAGATCGCGCTCTCGGCGGCGATCGACAGATCGCACAGCACGTGCAGGACGTGGCCGCCGCCGACCGCGAAGCCGTTGACCATCGCGATCACGGGCTTGGGGATGTGGCGGATCGCGCTGTGAAGCGCCTCCACGTCCATCGGCCGCTGGCTCGCGGCGCCCGCGGCGCCGGGCGCATAGCCGCCCTGCCCGCGCTCCTTCTGGTCGCCGCCCGAGCAGAACGCCTTGTCGCCGGCGCCGGTGAGCACGACGACGCCGATCGCCGGATCCCACCGGGCGTCCACGAGCGCGTCGGTCAGCTCGGCGACGGTGATCGTGCGGAACGCGTTGCGCACCTCAGGCCGGTTGATCGTGATCCACGCGACGCCGTTCTTCTTCTCGTAGAGGATGTCCGTGTACGGCATGAGACCTCCGAGCGCTTAGAGCGATTTGCGCAAGACGTGGCCGAGCTCGCCGACGATGCCGCGCCGGAACGTCAGCACGCAGACCACGAAGATCACGCCTTGCACGATGGTGACCCAGGCGCCGAGCTGCGCCAGATAGTTCTCGAGCGCGATCACGACGAACGCCCCGACGACGGGACCGAAGACGGTGCCGAGACCGCCCAGCAAGGTCATCAGCACGACCTCGCCCGACATCGTCCAGTGCACGTCGGTGAGCGACGCGAGCTGGAAGACGAGCGCCTTGGTCGCGCCGGCGAGCCCGGCGAACGTCGCCGACAGCACGAACGCGAGCAGCTTGTACTGCTCGGCGCGATAGCCGAGCGAGATCGCGCGCGGCTCGTTCTCGCGGATGGCCTTCAGCACCTGGCCGAACGGCGAGTGGATCGCCCGGTAGATCAGCAGGAAGCCGCCGAGGAAGATCCCGAGCACGACGAAGTACAGGGTGAGGGTGTCGCGCAGGTTCAGCACGCCGAGCAAGGTGCCGCGGGGCACCGACTGGATCCCGTCCTCGCCGCCGGTGAACCCGGCCTGCAGGCTGAAGAAGTAGACCATCTGCGCGAACGCGAGCGTGATGTTCGCGAAGTAGATCCCCTTGCTGCGGATCGCCAGCGCGCCGATGACGACGCCGAGCACGGTGGCCACGGCCGTGCCGAACACGATCGCCAGCTCGGGCGTGAACCCCCAGACCTTGGCGGAATGGGCCGCTCCATAGCCGGCAGACCCGAGGAACACCGCGTGGCCGAACGAGAGGAGCCCGACGTAGCCGATCAACAGATTGAAGGCACACGCGAACAGCGCGAAGCACAGCGCCTTCATGAGAAAGACCGGGTAGACGAAGAACGGCGTGATCACGAGCGCCGCCGTCATCACGCCGAAGGCGACGACGCGCGAGGTCGACGCGCCGGCGATCGACGGCAGCGCCGTCTCGACGTACTGGCCCGTGGCCGTCGTCACGAGGACCGCCCGAAGAGACCGGTCGGCCGGACCAGCAGCACGAGCGCCATGATGACGAAGATCACCGTGTTGGACGCCTCGGGATAGAAGACCTTCGTGAAGCCTTCGACGACGCCGAGCCCGAAGCCCGTGACGATCGAGCCCATGATCGAGCCCAGCCCGCCGATGACGACCACCGCGAAGACCACGATGATGAGATCGGCGCCCATGAGCGGGTTCACCTGGTAGATCGGCGCCGCCAGGACGCCGGCCAGTCCGGCGAGTCCGACGCCGAAGCCGTAGGTGAGCGTGATCATCCGCGGCACGTTGATCCCGAAGGCCTGGACGAGCGCCGGGTTCTCCGTCGCCGCGCGCAGGTACGCGCCCAGGCGCGTGCGCTCGATCACGTACCAGGTGGTCAAGCACACGGCCAGCGAGAAGACGATGACCCACGCGCGATAGTTCGGCAGGAACATGAAGCCGAGGTTCTGACCGCCGGCGAGCTCGCGCGGCATCGGATACGGCAGCCCCGACGAGCCGTACTGATG
>DATEMW010000404.1:0-4376 GCA_035275385.1 Candidatus Methylomirabilota bacterium
AGCGAAGACCTCACGATCGAAGGGCGCGTCGACGGCAAGATCGAGCTGCGCGACCACGTGCTGACGGTCGGCACGAACGGCCGCATCAAGGCTCAGGTCAGCGCCAAGGCGATCGTCGTCCTCGGTCAGGTCACCGGCAACCTGAATGCGACCGACAAGGTCGACATCAAGGAGTCGGGCTCGGTCGAAGGCGACATCGTGTCCCCGCGCGTGGCGATCGCCGACGGCTCGCACTTCCGCGGCAGCATCGACATGCAGAAGAAGGACGGCGCGTCCGACAAGACTCACTTCAACAAGCCCGAAGCCAAGTCGCCGAAGACGGAGAAGACGGACAAGACGGACAGCGTCCCCGTGAACGGCGAATTCGCGCGCGTCTGAGCCCGCGTTGAAGACAGAACAAAAGAACGGCGGGTTCTCGGGTCTGGTGTCCCGTTTGAGCCGGCAGTCTGCTCAATCCGACGACGATTCCGGACGGGTCGCCGTCGCGCCGCGTACGGTCACTGCCGTAGCCGCCGAGACCGGTTACGCGAGCAAGACCCTCGCGCGATTCCTCGATCTTCTCTTCGCGCGGCCGGCCGCGGTCGTCCTCGACCTCGGCCCGGTGATCGGATCCAACGTCACGTTCCTGGGCGAGCGGGTGGGCTGCAAGATCCACGTCGAGGATCTGTACGCCGACATCGACCGCCACATCCAGCACGACAAGCTCGATCAGCTGCCGGAGTTCCTGAGCGGGCGGTTCTCAATGCCCGACTCGAGCGTCGACGCGGTGCTGGGCTGGGACGTGTTCGACTATCTCGCTCCGGTGGCCGCCGCGGCGCTCGCGTCGCAGCTGATGCGGCTCTTGCGGCCGGGCGGCGCGTTCCTCGGGTTCTTCGGCGCGCGCGCGTCGGACGATCCGCGGTACACCAAGTTCGTCATCGAGGACGAGACGCACCTGCGCTTCCGCTTCTACCCTTCCGCGTGCAACCGGCGGTGGGTCCTTCAGAACCGCGACATCAACATCATGTTCGCCGGTCTCGAGATCTGCGAGACGGTCCTCCTGAAGTCGGGGGTCCGCGAGATCCTCTTCCGCAAACGCATCTTGAGCTGACGGGATCGGCCTGGCGCCGGCTGCTGCCGGCCCAGGCCGTCCTAGCCCAGCGCAGCTCGCCTGCAGCAGCTCAGCCCAGCCCGTAGCGACGCATCAGCGTGTAGAACCGCGTGCGGCTCAGCCCGAGCGCCGCGGCGGCCTGCGACTTGTTGCCCTTGGCCCGGCGCAGCGCCTCGACGATCGCCTTCTTCTCCATCTCGGGCAGCGCCTGCACCGCCGCGCCGCCGGCCTCGTCCCTGTCTGACGACGCCGCCGGCTGCGGCGTCGCCTGAGCTCGGCTGGTCGCCGGCGTGACGCCGAGCTGCGCCGCGGTGATCAGCCCGCCGTCGCTCAGGATCACCGCGCGCTCGATCGCGTTCTGCAGCTCGCGGATGTTGCCGGGCCAGTGATAGGCCAGCAGCAGGTCGCGCGCCTCGCGGCTCAGCCCGACGTCGCCCTTGCCCATCCGCTCGCCGAGCTCGCGCACGAACCGGTCGGCCAGCAGCAAGATGTCGTCGCCGCGTTCGCGCAAGGACGGCAGGTGCACGCGGAAGACCGCCAGCCGGTAGAACAGATCGTCGCGGAAGCGCCCGTTGGCCACGGCCTCTTCGAGATTGCGGTTGGTCGCCGCGACCAGCCTCACGTCGGCCGACAAGGTTGCGGTGCCACCGACCCGCTCGTAGCTCCGCTCCTGGAGCACGCGCAGGAGCTTGGCCTGCACCGCCGGCGCCAGCTCGCCCACCTCGTCCAGAAACAAGGTGCCTCCCGCCGCCAGCTCGAAGCGGCCGCGCTTGAGCCGGTCGGCGCCCGTGAAGGCGCCGCGCTCGTGGCCGAACAGCTCGGACTCGATCAAGGTCTCCGGCAACGCCGCGCAGTTGATCGCCACGAACGGGCCGTCGGCTCGCGGGCTGCCCTGGTGGATCGCGCGCGCCAGCACTTCCTTGCCCGTGCCACTGGCGCCCGTCAGCAGCACCGTCGTCTCGGTCAGCGCCACCCGCTTCGCCTGCCCGAGCGCCGTCTGCATGGCCGGCGAGCGGCCCTGGATCGTGTCGAAGCCGTAGCGCTCCTCCAGCGCGCCGCGCAGCGATTTCACCCGCTGCTCGAGCTGCCGGCTCGTCGCCTCGGCGACGGCAACGCGCTGCTGCTCCTCGGCCAGCTGCTGGTGCTGTAGAGCCATCACGAGCGCGTCGGCGATCGCGCGCGCGATTTCCGTGTCCGACTCGTCGTACCAGTTCGGCCGCCGCTTGCCGTAGACGAGCCCGCCCACCACCTCTTCGCCGAACACCAGCGGCGCCAGCAGCATCGACTGGATTCCGGACTCGACAATCTCGCGCTCGACGGCGCCCTGCTTGTCGAGCTCTCGGGCGGCATCGCGGACGAGCACGACGTCGCCGTGACGCAGCCGCGTCAGCACCGACGACTCGTCGATCGCGAAGCTGTGCGGGCCCAAGAGCCGGCCGCCGCTGACCATCGCGATCCGCTCGAACTCGTGGCCCGACGCATTGAGACGGCTCACGCCGAACAGGTCGAAGTCGAGCACCGGACGCACCGCGTCGCCCAGCTTCTGCATGATATCGCCGATCTTCAGGCTGGCGCCGATGATCGGCGCCAGCGCGGCCACCGCCTGCAGCCGCTCGCGCCGCCGGCGCTCGCGCTGGAGCAGCACGATGTTCTCGACGAAGGGGCCGATGAGATCGGCGATCTGCCGGCAGGCGCCGATGTGCTCCTGGGTGAAGCGGCCGGCGGTCCGGCTCGCCATGAAAAACGCGCCGACGACACGGCCGCCCGAGTAGAGCGGCACGCCGATACGAGCCTTGAAGTTGGTCGCCGCCGTCCAGGCGCCCCAGGCGGCCGGATCCACGGAGGCTGGCAGGCTGTCGTCCCCCGCGATCAACTGCGACTGGCCGTCGAAGATCGGGCCGAACCCGGCCGTGTCGCGGGGGAAGCGCTCGCTCGGGTCGAACGCGACCGTGTAATTGCGAAAATCGATCGTGACGTCGGGCCCGATGACGTTGCGGGCAAAGCCGCTGAACGTGCGGCCTTCGTCCTCGAGCCACGCGATGAACATGCCCTCGTGCGGCACGAGGGCCTGCGCCTGCGTCGAGAAGTCGCGGAGGAAACGCTGGGGGTCGAACTCCCCCTCGAGGGAGCGCGCGAAGGCCGCGACGCACGCGAGGAGGTCCGCCAGGCCGGCACTCATCTGGAACGATTGTAAGCGCCCTACTCTTCCGCGAGATACTCCTTCGCCGACCAGACCGCGGTCGTGCCTTCGTACACGGCCGCTGTCACCCCGCGCGGCGCCTGATGACGGACGTCGCCGATCGCGAACACGCCGGGCAGGCTCGTCTCGAACTGGTACGGCGACCGCTCCACCGGCCAGTCAGGCTGGCTCGCGCCCGCGCTCGTGACGTGGCGCCCGGTCATCACGTAGCCGTGCTGATCGCGCTGCAGCTTGCCGGCCAGCCAGTCCGTGTGCGGGCCCGCACCGATCAGCACGAAGAGCGCGGCCGCCGGCACCCGCTCGGTCGTCTTCGTGGTGCTGTCCGCGATTTCGAGGGCCTCCAGTCGCGCCGTGCCGTGGGCGCGGACGATCTTGGTGTTCAGCCGAACCGTGATGCACGGAGTGCGCTCGATCTGGCGGACCAGATAGTCCGACATGTCGAGCGCGGCGCCGCGCACCAGCACGGTCACCGAGGAGGCGAATCGCGCCAGGTAGACCGCCGCCTGACCCGCGGAGTTGCCGCCGCCGACCACGAACACGTCCTTGCCCGCGAACGCCGGTGCCTCGGACGCGCCCGTCCCGTAGAAGACGCCCTTGCCGATCAGCGCGCCTACGCCCTCGACCTCGAGCCGGTTGTACGAGACGCCCGTCGCGACGATCACCGACTTCGCCCGCACCTTCCCGTTGCCGGCCAGGGTGAGGATCGTGTCGCGCCCGTCCTTGTGAAGGCCGACGACGCCGCGGGTGACGATGATCTCGGCGCCCAGCGACATGGCCTGCTCGCGAGCGTGGGCGGCGAGCTCGGCGCCGGTGATACCGCGCGGGAACCCGAGGTAGTTACGGATCATCGAGCTCGTGCCCGCCTGGCCGCCCACCGCCGACCGCTCGATGACGAGCGTCTTCATGCCGTTGGCGGCACCGTGGACGGCACTGGCGAGGCCCGCTGGCCCGGCACCGACGATGATCAGGTCGTAGAGATCCTCTTCCGGGTCGAGACGCGCGCCGAGCACCTGCGCGATCTGGCTGTTCGTCGGATCGCCGAGAACCTGCGGCCCGAAGAACACCGCGGGCAACGCCCCGTCGTGC
>DATEMW010000405.1:0-2145 GCA_035275385.1 Candidatus Methylomirabilota bacterium
CATCGTGCCGAACGTGCTCAACACCTTCATGGTGCTGCTCACCCTGCACATCGGCTTCGTGATCATCGTGGAGGCCTCGCTGTCCTTCCTCGGCGCCGGCATCCCGCCCCCGACCCCGTCGTGGGGGCAGATGGTCGCGGACGGGCGCAGCCACATCGCGAGCGCGTGGTGGATCGCCGTCGTGCCCGGCACGGCGATCATGCTCGTCGTCCTCGCGTTCAACCTGTTCGGCGACTGGCTCCGCGACTGGCTCGACCCGCGGCTCCGGCAGGTCTGAGGAGCCGGCGCCCGTGACGGCCGACGCGCCGGTCGTGCTCGACGTACGCAATCTCCGGGCGTACCTCTACACACGCTGGGGCATCGTCCGGGCCGTCGACGGCGTGAGCTTCGCGCTGCGCGAGGGCGAGACCCTGGGGCTCGTCGGCGAATCGGGGTGCGGCAAGACGATGACGGGGCTGTCGCTCGTCCGTCTGCTGCCCGAGCCGGCCGGCCGGATCGTCGAGGGGCAGGTGCTCCTCGAGGGCGAAGACCTCGTCGCGAAGAGCGAGGCCGAGATGCGCCGCATTCGCGGCCGCCGCGTCTCGATGATCCTGCAAGATCCGCAGACCTCGCTCAATCCGGTCTTCACGATCGGCGACCAGATCCTCGAGGCGCTGCGGCTCCACCACGGCGACGGCGCGCGCGCGCTCACGGGCCGCGCCGAGGAGGCGCTGCGGCGCGTGAAAGTCGCGGCGCCCGAGCAGCGGATGCGCGCGTATCCTCACCAGATGAGCGGCGGCATGAAGCAGCGAGTCGTCGGCGCCATCGCGGTGGCCGGCGAGCCGCGCGTGCTCATCGCCGACGAGCCCACGACCGCGCTCGACGTGACGATCCAGCTCCAGTACCTGGCGCTCCTGAAGGAGATCCAGGCGCGGACGCACCTGGCGATGCTGTTCATCACGCACGACTTCGGGATCGTCGCGCGCATGTGCGACCGGGTCGCGGTCATGTACGCTGGGCGCATCGTCGAGACCGGGCCGACGCGCACGATATTCCGCGCCCCGCGGCATCCCTATACCGAGGCGCTGATGGCCTCGGTGCCCCGCATGGAGGGCACCGTGACGCGCCTGCCCTCGATCGAAGGCCAGCCGCCGCCGCTGCACGACCTGCCCGGCGGCTGCCGCTTCGCGGCGCGCTGCGCGTACGTCGACGATCGCTGCCGACGTGAGTATCCGCCCACCGTGCCGATCGGGCCCGCGCACCTAGCCGCGTGCTGGAGGGTCGAGCCATCGCCATCGAGCCGCTGATCCGCGCCGAGAACCTCGCGAAGTATTTCCCGGTGACCCGCGGCTTGCTCATCGGGCGCACCACGGGGCACGTGAAGGCCGTCGACGGCGTGAGCTTCACGATCGGACGGCAGGAGACGCTCGGGCTCGTGGGCGAGTCCGGTTGCGGCAAGACGACGACCTCGCGGCTCCTGCTGCGCCTCGAGGAGCCCACCGCGGGGCGCGTGCTGCTCGACGGACAGGACGTCCACGCGCTTCGCGGAGCCGAGCTGTCGCGCTACCACACGCGCGTGCAGGCGGTCTTCCAGGATCCGTGGTCGTCGCTCAACCCGCGCCTGCGCATACGCGACACGATCGCCGAGGCGCTCGTGGTGAATCGCCGCGTGACGCGCGCCGGCAAGCTGGAGCGGGTCGAGGAAGTCCTGCACCAGGTGGGGCTGCCGCTGAGCGCGGCGGCGCGCTATCCGCACGAGTTCAGCGGCGGGCAGCGCCAGCGCATCGCGCTCGCGAGCGCGCTCGCGGCCAAGCCGGAGCTGATCGTCCTCGACGAGCCGGTCTCGGCCCTCGACGTGTCGATCCGCGCGCAGATCATGAACTTGCTGAAGGATCTTCAGGCGCGGCAGCAGCTCAGCTTTCTGCTGGTCGCCCACAACCTCGCCACCGTGCGCTACATCGCGCATCGGACCGCGGTCATGTATCTCGGGCGCATCGTGGAGCACGCGGACACCGAGTCCCTCTACCGGGGCCCGCGGCATCCGTACACGAAGGCGCTCTTCGCGGCGGCGCTGCCGGCCGATCCGGATGCGCCGCGCGACGACATGATCTTGACCGGCGAGGTGCCGTCGCCGATCGATCCGCCCTCCGGCTGCCACTTCCATCC
>DATEMW010000406.1:0-4173 GCA_035275385.1 Candidatus Methylomirabilota bacterium
ATAGCTGATCCCCAAACCCCTGTCAACAGAGGGGTTTTCAGACATCTGGGCACCTGAAGTTCCGGTAAGATCGTTCCCGTGAGCGGTCCGGCCGTAGCACTCGTCGTGTGCGCCGCGGTCCTGCACGCGATCTGGAACGCACTGGCCAAGCGCGCCGAGAACCAGTTCGCGTTTCTCTGGTCGTCGGTCTCGCTGGCGACCTTGCTCTTGCTGCCGCTCGGCCTCTCGCGCCTGCCCGCAGAACCCTCCCCGAGCGCGGGACTGCCCTTCGTTGCCGCAAGCATAGGCATCCACGCGGTCTACTTCTGGGCACTGAGCCGCTCGTACCGCTATGGCGACTTCTCCCGCGTCTATCCGATGGCGCGCGGGCTCGGCGTCGCGCTCGTTCCGTTATTCGCGCTGCCGCTGTTCGGCGAGCGACTGTCGTGGCTGGGCTCGCTGGGGATCGGGCTGGTCGTCGTCGGCATCGTCGGGCTCAGCCGGAATCCCACGGCGGCGCGCTCGACGCGCGGCGGGTTCGGCGCCGGGACGCTGTGGGCGATCGTGACGGGGCTGACGAT
Source organism: Candidatus Methylomirabilota bacterium (assembly GCA_035275385.1). GTDB lineage: Bacteria > Methylomirabilota > Methylomirabilia > Rokubacteriales > CSP1-6 > AR31. The sequence continues at coordinate 561 of DATEMW010000406.1, forward strand.
CGCGAGTTACTCGCTCGTGGACAAGGCCGGCGTCGCGCGCTTGCACCCGATGCCCTACATCGCGCTCATGGGGCTCGGGCTCAGCGTGGTCCTCTGCCCGCTCGTGCTCGCCGATCGGCGCGCGCTCGCGCACGAGTGGCGCCAGCGCTGGCGGACGATCCTCGTCGCCTCGGCGATGAACCTCACCAGCTACCTGCTCGTGCTCTTCGCGTTCAGGCTCTCGAAGGTGGGTTACGTCGTGGCGTCGCGCGAGCTGTCGATCCTGTTCTCGGCGTTCATCGGCAGCCTGTGGCTCGGCGAGGGTCGGCTGGCGCCGCGACTCGCGGGCGCGTCGGTCGTGCTCGCAGGCGTCGTCTGCGTCGCGCTCGCTCGCGACTAGATCGAACGCGGCCCGCCTGCGCGAGTCTTACTTGAAGCCGAACGTCTCGGTCGCGAGACCCGCGATGTGGCGGCCGATCGCGAGCGAGGCGGTGGCGCCCGGCGAGGGCGCATTGAGCACGTGGATCGCGTCGGCCTCGGCGACGATCCGGAAGTCGTCGACGAGCGAGCCGTCGGGGCTCACCGCCTGGGCGCGCACACCGGCGCCGCCGCGCGTGACGTCTTCGGGACGCAGCGCCGGCACGAGCCGCTGGAGCGCCGTCACGAACGCGTTCTTGCTGAGCGAGCGGTACATCTCGTAGCTGCCGGTGCGCCAGTACTTGCGCGCCATCTGCCAGAAGCCCGAGTACGTCAAGGTGCCGGCGAGCTCGCCCGGCCTCACCGTGCCGAACCGGTAGCCCTCGCGCGCGAAGGCCAGCACGGCGTTCGGCCCGGCCTCGACCTCGCCGTGCACCGTGCGCGTCAGGTGCACGCCGAGGAACGGAAACTCCGGATCCGGCACCGGATAGATGAGCCCGCGGACGATGTCCTGACGCTCGGGCCGGATCATGTAGTACTCGCCGCGGAACGGGATGATGCGCAGGTCGACCCGCGCGCCGGCCATCCGAGCGACCACGTCGGAGTAGAGCCCGGCGCAGTTCACGATCCGCGTCGCGGGCACGGCGCCGCCCGGCGTGACGAGCTCGATCTTCCCGGCGCGGCGCTTGATCGCGGTCACCTGCGCGTTCGTCTGGATCGTCACGCCGCGAGCCGTCAGCTCGCGCGTCATCGCCGCGCAGACTTCCTTGTAGTCGACGATCGCGGTCGAGGGCGACCGGATCGCGCGAATCGCGTTCGCGTGCGGCTCGATCTCGCGAAGCTGGCCCGGGTCGATCATCTCCACCGGCACGCCGTTGGCGACGCCGCGCTCGTAGAGCGTCTGCAGCCGCGGCAGCTCGGCCTGCTCGGTTGCGACGATCACCTTGCCGACGTGATCGACGCGGATCCCGTGCTTGCCGCAGAAGTCGAGCATGAGGCCCTTGCCCTCGACGCAGAGCTTGGCCTTGTAGGAGCCCGGCTTGTAGTAGATGCCGGAGTGGATGACGCCCGAGTTGTTGCCGGTCTGGTGCGTGGCGAGCTTGGCTTCCTTCTCGAGCACGACCAGCCGCGCCTTCGGCGCGCGCTCGCTCAAGGCCCGCGCGGTCGCCAGGCCGACGATGCCGCCGCCGATGATCGCGATGTCGTAAGAGTTTTCCATGGCCCACCATTGATAGAATCTGGCACGACCGCTGTCAAGCGCCGAACCTGAACCACTCCGGAGGGACAAACCGTGGCGGGAAAGTACTTCGACGAGCTCGAGATCGGACAAAGCTTCCGGCACCAGCCCGGACGCACGGTGACCGAGGCGGACAACGTGTGGTTCTCCTGCCTCACGATGAACCCCCAGTCGCTCCACGTCGATTTTCACGCAGCCGAGAAGGCGGAGTTCGGCAAGCCGCTCGTGAACAGCCTCTTCACGCTCGGCGTCGCCGTCGGGCTCTCGGTCGGCGAGACCACGCTCGGCACCACCGTGGGCAATCTGGGCTTCGAGAAGGTCGAGTTCCCGAAGCCCGTCTTCCACGGCGACACGATCTATTCCGAGACGGAGGTCGTCGACAAGCGCGAGTCGCGCTCGCGGCCGCAGTGGGGCATCGTCACCTTCGTGCACCGAGCGCTGAACCAGCGCGGCGAGGTCGTGATGGTGGCGCGCCGCAACGCGATGATGCGCAAGAAGGGCGCCTGACGTGGCGCGCCGGCGGCGGTCGCTCCACTTCGTGCCGGGCGGCAACGAGCGCATGCTCGCCAAGGCGCTCACCTTGCCGGCCGACGGTCTGATCCTCGACCTCGAAGACGCGGTCGCGCCCGACCGCAAGGCCGCCACGCGCGGCATCGTCGGCGAATGGCTCACGCGCGAGTTCGGCGGCCGCGAGCGCTGGGTACGGATGAACCCGATCGCGACCGGGCTCGGCCAGGCCGACCTCGAGGCAACGATGGCCTCGCGCCCCGACGGCTACGTGGTGCCCAAGCCCGGCAGCGCCGCCGACATCCGCCAGATCGTGCGGATCCTGGACCGGCTCGAGCAGCACCACGGCATCCCGAACGGCGCCACCCGGCTCGTTTTGATCGCGACCGAGACGGCCGAAGGGCTCTTGAACATCCGCGAGATCGCGGCGGCGACGCCGCGAACGGTCGCGATCTCCTGGGGCATCGAGGACCTCGGCGCCTCGATGGGGCTCGGCCGCGTGCGCGACGCCCAAAACCGCTACATGGACATCCCGCGCTACGCGCGCGTCATGTGCTCGGTGGTCGCCTCGGCGACCGGGGTCGACGCGATCGACACGGTCTTCACGGACATCGCGGATCTCGAGGGTCTCCGGCGCGAGTGCGACGACGGGGTGGCGATGGGCTTCACCGGCAAGATCTCGATCCATCCCAACCAGATCGCGGTGATCAACGAGGCCTTCACGCCCGCGAAAGACGCGGTCGACGAGGCGCGTCAGCTCATCCTCCTGTTCGAAGAGCACGCGCAGCGCGGCGTCTACGCGTTCACGTTCAAGGGCCAGATGGTGGATGCTCCGCACCTCGCGCGCGCCAGGAAGCTCGTCGCGCGAGCGGGCGGGGAGTGAGCCGGGCGCCCGAGGGCGGCTCGTCGAGGGCCGACGGCGACCGGCGCACGGCTTGAGATGCGCGCGCTCGTCCTGACCGCTCCGTCGCCGGTCGAGACGGCGCCGCTTCGTCTCGAGGAGCGGCCCACGCCGTCGCCTGGAGCGGGCGAGGTGCTCGTGCGCGTCAGCGCGTGCGGCGTGTGCCGGACCGATCTGCACATCGTCGAGGGCGAGCTGCCGCCGATCCGGCCGTCGATCGTGCCGGGACATCAGGTCGTCGGGCGCGTCGAGCGCGCCGGTCCGCACGCGCCCCGCTTCCGGCCCGGAGATCGCGTCGGCATCGCCTGGCTTCGCGCGACGTGCGGAGCGTGCGAGGCGTGCCGCGCGGAGCGCGAGAACCTCTGCGAGCGCGCCGAGTTCACCGGCTATCACGCCGACGGCGGATTTGCCGACCACGCGATCGTCGACGAGCGCTTCGCGTACGCGATCCCGCCCGTGTTCGGCGACGCCGAGGCGGCGCCGCTCCTCTGCGCCGGCATCATCGGCTATCGCGCGCTCAAGCTCGCCGAGGTGAAGCCGGGCGGCCGGCTCGGCGTCTACGGCTTCGGCGC
>DATEMW010000407.1:0-2284 GCA_035275385.1 Candidatus Methylomirabilota bacterium
CGGGCCGGCAGCGCGCCGGCGAGCCCCGCGCGCGCGGGCACCGAGTTCGCGGGCGAGATCTCGGCGGTCGGCGACGGTGTGAACGGCTGGCAGCCCGGCGATCGCGTGATGGGACGCGCCGTCGGCAGCTACGCCCAGTCGGTCGTCGCCCACCAGCGCTCGCTCATGCGGATGCCGAGCAGCATGTCGTGGCCTGAGGCCGCGGCGATTCCGAACGTGTTCGTCACCGCCCACGATGCGCTCGTCACCAATGCGGCCGTCCGGCACGGCGAATCCGTGATGGTCACGGCCGGGCCCTCGGGCGTCGGCACGGCCGCGATCCAGATCGCGCGGCACATCGGCGCCAACCCGGTGATCGCGACCACCCGCACGCCGGCCAAGGCCGACGCGCTCCGCGCGCTCGGCGCGCACGAGGTCGTCGACACGCGCGACACCGCCAAGTGGGTCGATGCGGTGATGCGCGCGACGGGAGGCCGCGGGGTCGACGTCATCATCGACCACGTCGGCGGCCCGATGCTGGCGTCCAACATCGCCGTGCTCGCGCTCAAATCCCGACTCGTCAGCGTCGGCCGCAACGCGGGCCGGGTCGGCGACTGCGATCTGGACGAGATCGCGCGCAAGCGCGCATCGATCATCGGCGTCACCTTCCGCACGCGCACGCCCGAGGAATCGCTGGCGTGCAGCGAGCGGTTCGCCGCGCACCTGATGGACGCGGTCACGAAGGGCGCGCTCAAGCCCGTGCTCGACCGCACGTTCCCGTTCGAGCATCTCCCCGACGCCCACAAGTACATGCTGAGCGACGCGCAGACCGGCAAGATCGTCCTGATGATCGACCCGAGGTAAGCCGGGGATGAAAGCCAGCACCGACCGCATCCTGACGACGCACGTCGGAAGCATGCCGCGGCCGGAGAGCATCAAGAGCCTGCTGCGCGCCCGGCTGGCGGGCGAGGCGGTGGACGACGCGCAGCTCTCGGCGCGGGCGGCCGAAGCCGTCGCCGAGGCCGTACGCCAGCAAGCTCGAGTCGGTCTCGACGTGGTCTCCGACGGCGAGATGGGCAAGACGAGCTTTCTCGCCTACGCCGATGACCGCCTCACCGGCTTCGTCCCGGTCGGCGCGGGCGATCCGGGCCTGCCGTCGAGCAATGCCGGCGGCTCGTGGGCGCGACGCATCGATACGCGGCGAGAGTGGCGCGCCTTTCGCGACTACTACGAGGACTATCTCCCGCGCGCGATGCCGCCCTCGGCGTCGCCCACGGTGTGCCGCGGACCGATCTCGTACAAGGGTCACGAGCTGCTCCGGAGAGACCTCGACGCGTTCAAGGCGGCGCTTCGCGGCGTCGAGGTGCAAGACGCGTTCGTGCCGGCGATCGCGCCGGCGATGGTAGGCCGCGGCCAGAATCAGCACTACAAGACCGAAGAAGAGTACGTGTTCGCGATCGCCGAGGCGCTCCGCGTCGAGTACAAGGCGATCGTCGAGGCGGGCTTCATCCTCCAGATCGACGATCCCGGGCTCGGCGAGACGTGGGACATGATGATCCCGGCTCCGCCGCTCGAGGAGTACCGCCGGATCCAGGCGCGGAACCTGGACGCGCTCAATCACGCGCTCGCCGGCATTCCCGAGGACCGCGTGCGCTACCACCTCTGCTGGGGCAGCTGGCAAGGCCCGCACGTCCACGACCTCGGCCTGCGCGACGTCATCGACCTGATGCTGCGGGTGAAGGCACAGGCCTACTCGGTCGAGGCGGCGACGCCCCGGCACTCGTACGAGTGGCGCGTGTGGGAAGACGTGAAGCTACCGGACGGCAAGCTGCTGATCCCGGGCGTCATCGCTCACACAACCGCGGTCGTGGAGCATCCGGAGACGGTGGCGGAGCGCATCACGAGCTTTGCGCGCCTGGTCGGGCGCGAACGGGTCATCGCGGGCGTCGACTGTGGATTCGCGCAGGGCGCGCTCTATCAGCGTCAGCACCCGAGCGTGATGTGGGCGAAGTTCGAGGCGCTCGTGGCCGGCGCGCGGCTGGTCTCAGAGCGCCTGTGGCGGCGCTGACGCGCTCGTGTCAGCGCTCACCCGCGGGGTTGGGCTGACGCGCTCTCAGTACGGGACGTCGATCAGGACGCCGCGCCCCGCCCGCATGTCTTCCTGAAGCATCTCGCGTAGCGCACGCGACAGCGGCCCGGGCTTGCCGTCGCCGATGGGCTTACGGTCCCACTCGACGATCGGCGCGACCTTGACGGAGCTGCCGATCAGCAGCATCTCGCGCGCCGCGCGCGCCTCGGCCACGGG
>DATEMW010000408.1:0-9917 GCA_035275385.1 Candidatus Methylomirabilota bacterium
GACGCAGCTCGCCAAGGGCGTTCTGGCGGGTGAGCTCGCGATCGCGGTCGGAGATCAACAGATCCAGCTCGCGACGTCCGAGTTCGTGATTCTCAAGATCGAGGCCAAGCAGAGGAAGCGCGCGAACCACGTCAGCGTCAAGCTTCGATGGCCGAGGCGTCCTTTGATCCGTGTCGCTGCGGCCGGAGGGAATCGTGATGGGAGATAGCCGAGAGTTCGAGTTCGAAGGAGCCGCAACGCCCTCCGAGGCCGCCGATGCGCTGAATCGTATCGCGGACGGGATCCGGGCACGCTCGCTGTCGCTCTCGATGGGCGACGAGGAGATCACCGTCTACCCCGACGGCGATCTCGCGATGGAGATCGAGGCGAGCGAGAAGAAGGGCAAGGCGAAGATCGAAATCGCCATCGCCTGGAAGCGAGCCAAGGACGAGCGCGCCAAGGACGATGACGACGAGGACGACGACTAGGCCGAAAGGGGCTCACGATGGCAAAGAACAGTGTTGAGTTCGCCCGGATCGCGTCGCCCGAGGAGATCGCGGAGTATCTGACCTCGCTGGCCGTCGGCCTCAAGCGCGGTGAGATCAGCCTCGAATCGGGCGAGCGCTCACTCCATCTCTCTCCCGCCGGCGACGTGAAGCTCGAGCTGCGAGCGGGGCAGAAGGAGCGTAAGGGGCGCATCGAGATCGAGATTGGCTGGAAGCGCTCGACGGCGGTCAAAACGTCCGAGCTGCGCGTCGCGGTCGGCGCTCGCCCCGGCCGCGCGTAAGCGTTTCACACCCGACTCACGATCGCATCCCGGATCGGATACCCGGATCCGTGACTAGCGTTCTGCTCGAAGACCTGGGCCAGGACCTCGCGATGATGGCGAGGCTGGTCCAGTCGCAGCTCATCCGCGGGATGACGGCCTTCTTCCAGCGGGACGCGCGGCTCGCCGAGCAGGTCACCCAGAAGGACGATCAGGTCGACAACCTGCTCGGGCTCATCGAGGTGAAGTGCTTCGAGCGCATCGTCGATGAAGAGCCCAACGGCGTGCGCTCGCGCCAGCTGCGGGGCGTCTTCCGCGTCGCGCTGAACCTCGAGAAGCTCGGCGACTACGCCGTCAACATCGCCGAGCAGGCGGTGCACGTCTCGCGCCTCAAGGCGCGCCCCATTCCGTTCGACCTGGCCGGGCCGGCGCGCGTCGCTCTCGCCGCGCTCGACGAAGTCATCACCGCGTTCACCGATGCGAGCGCCGAGAAGGCCAAGCACGCGTGCCGCTGCGAGCTCGATCTCGACCGCCAGTACCGCGACGCGCTGCAGGAGGCGTTCCGCCGCCTCGCCCAGCCCCATCCCGATCCGGCGTTCGTGATCACGAACCTCTTCGTCGCGAAGTTCCTCGAGCGAATCGGCGACTCGATCCTGAACATCGGCGAGACGACGCTCTTCATCCTGACCGGCGAGCGGCTGAAGCTGCACCAGTACCTGCACCTCGAGCAGGTGGCCGGCACGGTCGCGCCGCACGGCGAGGGCGCGCTGGACTTTCGGCAGATCTGGGGCGGGATCAGCGGCGCGCGAGTGGGGATGGTCGCGGTCGGCCAGAGCGAGCCCTTGATCTGGAAGGAGGGCGACGAGCGCAAGATCGACGAAGAGATCCGCGAGATGGAGGCGTGGAACCGGATCGTCCCGGGTCTCGTGCCCGACGTCAAGGCGCGCCATCGCCAGGAGGGTCGGCTCTCGTTCCTCGGCCAGTTCCTTCGGGGCAGCCTGCTGCGTGACATCTACATCACGCGCGGCTGGGACGAGAAGGTCCGCGTGACCCATCGCCTGCTCGAGACCGTGCGCGACATCTGGTCGGCCACGCTCGTGAAGGAGCCGCCTCGGATCGACTACGCCCGCCAGATCCGCGACCGGCTGCCCGAGCTCTTCGCGCTGCACCCGAAGCTCGAATCGCTGCGCGGCGGTGAGAGCCGCGTGTTCGGCATCGCGCACGGCTCGCTCGCCGACCTGCTCGAGCGGGCCGCCGAGCTCGAGGCCTCGCTGGCGCCGCCGGTGTCGGTACGATTGCACGGCGACTTCAACGCCAACAACATCGTCTACGACCCCGAGCAGGACCGGGTGCACTACATCGACGTGCACCGGAGCGGTCACGGCGACTACCTGCAAGACATCGGCGTGCTGCTCGTCTCGAACGTCCGCAACCCGATGGAGGACGAGCGTATCGTCGCCGATCTCGCGAATCTCAACGAGCTCATCCGCGAGTTCGCGCTCGAGTTCGCCCGGCGGATCGGCGACGACCACTTCGAGACGCGGCTCACGCTGTCGCAGGCGCGCTCGTTCATCACCTCCGGCCGCGTCGTGGCCGATTTCGAGTTCGCGCGGTCGATCTTCCTGCAGGGCGTGCGCCTGCTCGAGCGCGCGACCGCGCTCGTCGCATGAACCTCGCGGTCGTCGGTCAGCCGGGCGCGTGGTCCACGGAGCGCCTGGCGGACGCGCTCCGCGCCGCTGGGGCCAAGGCCGAGGTCGTCGATCTCGCCGCCTGCAGCCTGCGCCTTCCGGACCGGAGGCTCTTCCATCGCGGCCGACCTCTTGACGGCCTCGACGGCGCCGTGGTCAAGAAGCTCGGCGACACCGCGGATGGGTGGGGCGTTCAGGAGCGCATCGGCATGCTGCGTCACCTGGAGGCCTCGGGCGTTTCAGTGCTGAGCGCGCCGGACCGTTTGCACGTCGCGGTGAACCGCTACCGGATGACGTGCGAGCTGGTTCGCGCGGGGCTGCCGGTGCCGCCGACGACGGTCACCGAGGACATCGACGAGGCGGCGGCCGCGGTCGAGCGCTTCGGCGCCGCCGTCATCAAGCCGCTCTTCACCTCGAAGGGACGGGGCATGCGACGGCTCGAGCCGACTCGCGACCTCCGCGGCGAGCTCGAGGCGCATCGCGACAGCGGGCTCGGCCCATTCTATCTGCAGCGGTTCGTCAAGCACCCGGGACGCGACCTCGGCGTGGCGGTGCTCGACGGCCGGTGCATCGGTGCCTACTGGCGCGTGGCGGCGGGCGAGCAGTGGATGACGACGATTCTCTCCGGAGGCCGCTACGAGAAGGCGGAGATCGCGCCCGAGATCGCCGACATCGCGGTCGCCGCGGCGCGGCACTTCGGGCTGATCTTCACCGGCGTCGATCTCATCGAGGACTCGGACGGCCGCTTCAGCGTGCTCGAGGTGAGCGCGTTCGGCGGGTTCCGCGGCCTGCTCAACGGCTGTGGCGTCGACGCGGCACCGATGCTCGCCGAGCTCGTGCTCCACCGGTTCCGCGAGGCCCGGCCATGACGCCGGCGTCACTGATCGCAGAGTTCGAGACGCCTCACAGCCTTTCGCTCCGCTTCGCCGACGTGCCGATCCGGGTGAAGACCAACGATCCCGAGATCGCGACGCGCCTGGCGTCGTACTTCCGGCCATTCGTGATCAGCGGCGCCCCGCCCGCGGCCGAGGTCACCTTGATCCAGGGCGCCATTCCCATCGCGGGCGACTTCATCGACGTGGTTCGCGACGGCGGCCGGCGGCCCAAGGAGGCGACCCGCGAAGTCCCAGGGGGACGGCTCGTGCTCAAGCGCGCGACCGGCGTCCTGATCGGACTGTGGCCGGGCGGCGCCTTCGCGGTCGGCGACATCCGGACGCATCTGAACCAGGGCATCAACCTCGTCAACAACTGCTACGCGAAGGTCGTGCTCCGCCGCGGCCACGTGCTGCTTCATGCCTCGGCGGTGACTCGCAAGGAGCGCACGGCCGTCCTCGCCGGCCCGCCGGGCGCTGGAAAGTCGACCTCGGCGCTCCATCTGGTCGAGGCGGGGTTTCGCTGCCTGTCGAACGACCGCGTCATGGCCAAGCCCCTGCGAGACATGGTCGAGGCGCTCGGCTATCCCAAGCAGCCTCGCGTGAATCCGGGCACGCTCATCGGCCATCCGCGGCTCGCGACCTTGCTCAACCCCGCCGACCGCGCCGCGCTGACTGCGCTGGCGCCGGGCGAGCTCTGGGACCTCGAGCGCAAGTCCGACGTCGACCTGGACAGCGTGTACGGCGACGGCACGGTCGATCTCAAGGGGCGCATGGAAGCGCTCGTTCTCCTGAAATGGCGCCGGGATGGCCAGGGGCTCAACGTGCGGCGCCTGTCCGTCGACGAGGCGCTCTCGGCATTGCCGCTCGTCTACAAGAATCTCGGCGCATTCGATCTCGATCGCAGCCCAGGCACCTGCGTCGACGACGCCGAGCGCGCGTGCTACCGAGAGCTGTTCGGCCGCGTCACCGTGCTGGAAGTCACCGGCCGCGTCGATTTCACCGGGCTCGTCCCCGTCGTCGACGATTTGTTGTCCCGATAGGCCACCCGGGCCGGCCACGGCCCGTTCACCCAAGATTTACGCCACCGTCATCGTCCCGTAACGGCCCTGCGTCGACACTCCCTGTTGGGATGAGCACCTCACGGGAGGTCGACATGATGACAGCGGATCGGCGCCGAGTCCTGCCCGGTAACGGACAGCCGGGTCGCCAAGGTCTGGGGCGGGTGCTCCTCGTCGAGGACGAGCAGGATGTCGCCGAGCTCATTCGCTACAACCTGACCAAAGAAGGCTACGACGTCGTCCTGAGCGCGAACGGCAACGACGCCCTGCGGCTTGCCCGCGAGCATCGCCCGGACGTGCTGTTGCTCGACATCATGGTCCCCCAGCTCAACGGCTGGGAGGTGTGCCGGCGTCTCAAGAAGGATCCCGATCTGGCGCCGATCCCGGTGATCATGGTCAGCGGGCGCGTCGAGGAGGGCGACAAGGTCCTCGGCTTCGAGGTCGGCGCCGATGACTACGTCACCAAGCCGTTCTCACCACGGGAGCTGATCGCTCGGATCCGTGCGGTGCTCCGTCGCGGCCGGCCGACCGACGCGAAGGAAAAGAAGGCGAGCCTCAAGGTCGGCGATCTCGAGATCGACCGTTATCGCTTCGAGGTCCGGATGAAGGGACGTCAGGTCGAGCTGACGCCCAAGGAGTTCGAGCTGCTCGCCACCTTGGTGGGGGCGCCCGGCCGGGTCTTCGGCCGCGAAGAGCTGCTCGACATGGTGTGGGGCCGCGACGGCTTCGTCGAGCCTCGGACGGTGGACGTCCACGTGGCGCGGCTACGAGGCAAGTTCTCGGCCGCGAAGCTCGAGGAGCCCGGCATCGAGACCGTACGGGGCGTCGGATACCGCTTCAAAGACAAGCAGTAGAAGTCTGTCGCAATTTCGTAACACCACCGCAACCTTCGTGCAACACCGGGCTGTGACCATACAACCGATGAGGAGGAGACTGATGAAGACTGCGTGGATTGCGGCGCTGGCGCTGTTCGTCGCAAGCGCGTTCTCGCAGCCGGCGGCCGCCCAGACGCTGATCAACGGCGCCGGGGCGACGTTCCCGTACCCGATCTACTCGAAGTGGTTCGACGAGTACACCAAGGTGGACCCCGAGGTCCGCTTCAACTATCAGTCGATCGGCAGCGGCGGCGGGATCAAGCAGGTCACGGCGCGCACGGTCGATTTCGGCGCGACCGACGGTCCGATGTCCGACGAGCAGCTCAAGGGGACGCCCTCCGAGCTCCTGCACATCCCGACCGTGATGGGGGCGGTGGTAGCGACCTACAACCTGCCCAATGCCCCCAAGCTCAAGTTCAGCGGCGACGTCCTGGCCGATGTCTTCCTCGGCAAGGTCACGAAATGGAACGACGCGAAGATCACGGCGCTCAACCCCGGCGTCTCGCTGCCGGATCAGCCGATCGTGGTCATCCACCGGTCCGACGGCAGCGGCACGACGTACATCTGGGTGGACTACCTCTCGAAGATCAGCTCGGAGTGGGAGAAGAAGGTGGGCCGCGGCACATCCGTGAACTGGCCGGTCGGCCTCGGCGGGAAGGGCAACGAGGGGGTCTCCGGACAGGTGAAGAATCAGCCGGGCGCGCTCGGCTATGTCGAGCTGGCCTACGCGGTGAAGAACAAGCTTCCCGTGGCGTCGGTGAAGAATGCCGCGGGCAAGTTCGTCGAGCCCTCGATCGCGTCGACGACGGCCGCCGCCGCCGGCGCCGCGAAGAGCATGCCCGACGATTTCCGCGTCTCGCTCACGAATCCTCCGGGTGACGAGGCGTACCCGGTCGCGAGCTTCACGTGGCTCCTCGTCTACAAGGATCAGCCCAACGAGCTGAAGGGCCGGGCCATCGTCAAGTTCCTGTGGTGGATGAGCCACGAGGGACAGAAGTACGCCGATGACCTGCTCTACGCGCCGCTGCCGTCCCCGGTGGTGAAGCAGATCGAGGCCAAGATCAAGCAGATCACCTACCAGGGCAAGCCTCTGCTCGCGGCCCGCTGAGGTCCGATGGCCGTCGTTGCGGCGGTTCCGCGAGCCGAGACGCAGACGGCGCCGAGAAATCTCGGCGACCAGGTGCTGCGTGTCGTCATGCGGGCCGCCGCGCTGACGCTCGTTCTGCTCGTCGTCGCGATGGTCGTCTCGATGGTGTACGCCGCATGGCCGGCGATGCGGACGTTCGGCTGGCGATTCCTCGCGACCGCGACCTGGGATCCCGTCGCCGAGCAATTCGGCGCGATCCCGTTCGTGTACGGGACCCTCGTCTCCTCGCTGCTCGCGCTGCTCATCGCGGTTCCGCTGGGCATCGGCGCGGCGATCTATCTCGCCGAGCTCGCGCCCGCGTGGATTCGACCTCCGATCGCGTTTCTGGTGGAGCTGGTGGCCGCGGTGCCGAGCGTGATCTACGGGCTCTGGGGCATCTTCGTGCTCGCCCCGCTCCTGCGGACGTGGGTGCAGCCGGCCCTCGGCGCCACTCTGGGCTTCCTGCCACTGTTCCAGGGGCCCCCGTACGGCGTCGGCATGCTGGCCGCAGGAATCATCCTGGCGATCATGGTCGTGCCGTACATCACGGCGGTGAGCCGTGAGGTGCTCCTGGCGGTGCCCGAGAGCCAGCGCGAGGCCGCGCTCGCCCTCGGGGCGACGCGCTGGGAGACGACCCGCATCGCCGTCCTGCGCTACGGCCGCTCCGGGCTCGTCGGCGCGATCCTGCTCGGTCTGGGGCGGGCGCTCGGCGAGACCATGGCGGTGACGATGGTCATCGGCAACCGTCCCGAGGTGGCCGTCTCGCTGTTCGCGCCCGGCTACACCATGGCCAGCGTGATCGCGAACGAGTTCGCCGAGGCGACGTCCGACGTCTATCTCGCGGCGCTGATCGAGATCGGGCTCTTGCTCTTCGTCGTGACCGTCGTCGTCAACGCGCTGGCGCGGCTCCTGATCTGGTCCGTCGGCGGGCCGGTGAAGGCGGTGCGAGAGTGAAGCCGCGTACACGTCGCGTCTTGAACGTCGTCATGTCCTGGCTCTCGGCCCTCGCCGCCGCGCTCGTCGTGCTGCCGCTGCTCCTGATCTTCGGCTTCCTGCTCTGGCAAGGCGCGTCCGCGGTGAACGTCGACTTCTTCACGCACTTGCCCAAGCCGGTCGGCGAGGTCGGCGGCGGCATGGCGAACGCCATCGTCGGGACGCTTATCTTGTTAACGCTCGCCGCCGCCCTTGGTCTGCCGATCGGTATTCTCGGCGGGCTCTACCTCGCCGAGTCTCGCGACGCGCGGCTGCCGTGGCTGGCGCGTTTCCTGGCTGACGTGCTCAACGGCGTGCCGTCGATCGTCGTCGGGATCTTCGCGTACACGGTGGTGGTGCTGCCGATGCGGCGGTTCTCGGCGATCGCGGGCGCGTTCGCCCTGGCGGTCATCATGCTCCCGATCGTCGTCCGGACGAGCGAGGAGCTCGTGCGACTGGTTCCGGCTTCGCTGCGCGAGGCGGCGCTCGCCCTGGGTATCCCGCAGTGGAAGGTCCTGCTGCGTGTCGTACTGCCGACGGCGCGCGCCGGGATCATTACGGGAGTCATGGTGGCCATCGCGCGCGTCGCCGGCGAGACCGCGCCGCTTCTCTTCACCGCGTTCGGCAACCGCTTCTGGCACCAAACACTCGATCAGCCCATCGCGGCGCTCCCGCTCCAGATCTTCGCCTACGCGATCGCGCCGTACGACGACTGGCATCGCCAGGCCTGGGCGGGGGCGCTCGTGCTCATCGGACTGGTCTTCGCAGTGAGTCTCGCGGCGCGCGTCGTCACGAGCGGCCGCTTCACGGGGGTAAGATAGGGATGGCCGACGGCATCGTCGTCCGCGACCTCGACGCGTGGTTCGGTAACGCGCACGTCCTGCACGGGATCAGCGTCACCATCGCGCCCAAGGCGGTGACCGCAGTCATCGGCCCCTCGGGCTGTGGTAAATCGACGTTCATCCGGTGCCTCAACCGGATGCACGAGGTCGTTCCCGGCGCGCGGGTGGCGGGCAGCGTGCGCGTCGAGGGCACCGACGTCTACGCCCCGGGTGTCGATCCCGTTCAGGTCCGGCGCAAGATCGGCATGGTTTTCCAGAAGCCCAATCCGTTTCCCACGATGTCCGTCTTCGACAACGTCGTGGCGGGCCTCCGGCTCGGCGGGGTGCGGGAGCGCTCGGTCCTGGACGAGGCCGCTGAGCGGGCCCTCCGCCAGGCCGCGCTCTGGGACGAGGTGAAGGATCAGCTCGGGAAGTCCGGCGTCAGCCTCTCCGGCGGTCAGCAGCAGCGCGTCTGCATCGCGCGGGCGCTGGCGGTGGAGCCCGAGGTCTTGCTGATGGACGAGCCGTGCTCGGCGCTCGATCCGATCGCCACCGCCAAGATCGAGGAGCTGATCCTCGAGCTTCGCAGCACGCTGACGATCGTCATCGTGACCCACAATATGCAGCAGGCGGCCCGAGTCTCCGAGTCGACCGGATTCTTTCTGATGGGCGAGCTCGTCGAATTCGGGGTGACCCGCGGACTGTTCACGAATCCCCACGACAAGCGGACCGAGGACTACATCACCGGCCGTTTCGGCTGAGAGCGGAGAGCACGACTATGCAGCGCCATTTCCACGAAGAGCTGGACGCGCTCAAGCAAACCCTGTTGGCCATGGGCGGCCTGGTCGAAGACCAGATCCGCCGGGTCATGCGCGCGCTCCTCGAGCGCGACAGCGATCTGGCCCAGGAGGTCATCGATCGCGACAGGCAGGTGAACGCCTACGACGTCGAGATCGACGAGAAGTGCGTGGAGCTCCTCGCGCTCCACCAGCCGACCGCGGGCGATTTGCGGTTCATCACGACCGCGATGAAGATCGTCACCGACCTCGAGCGCATCGGCGATCAGGCCGTCAACATCGCCCAGCGCACGATCGAGCTCAATCCCGAGCCTCAGCTCAAGCCCTACGTCGATCTCCCGCGGATGGCGGAGAAGGCGCAGCGGATGGTGAAGGAGAGTCTCGACGCGTTCGTGAGCCGCGACACCGAGCTGGCGCGCCGGGTGTGTGGTGAGGACGCCGACGTCGACGCGCTGAAGGAGCAGATCTTCCGCGAGCTGCTGACCTACATGATGGAGGATCCCAAGACCATCCCCCGCGCCATCCGGCTCATCCTGGTCTCGCGCTTCCTCGAGCGCGTGGCTGACCACGCGACCAACATCGCCGAGATGGTGGTCTACATGGTCGAGAGCAAGATGGTTCGCCACATGCTCGCGTAGCGCGCCGGGCGCCACGCGAGCCTCGATCGCGTCCTCAGCGGCGCTCGCGACTGCTCAGTCGCGCAGCACCAGGGTCGGAACGTCGGACTCGCGCACGACGCGCTCGACCGTGCCGGGGCGCAGCGCGCTGGCGAAGCGGTTGCGCCGGTTGGTCGCGAGCGCGACCAGGTCGGCGTGGAACGCCTGAGCCTCGAGCGCGATCTCTTGCGCCGGCTCGCCGAAGCGGACGACCCGCTCGACCGGAATGCCCTCGAGCTCGGCCTCGACGTGCGCGAGCTCGTCGAGCCCCTGCGCGGTCAGACGCGCCATCTCCTGATCGACG
>DATEMW010000409.1:0-25511 GCA_035275385.1 Candidatus Methylomirabilota bacterium
GCATCCTCGATCGGGATGCGGACCGGCTCGTCGTCGAGCGCTACAGCCGCGGTCCTCCCATCACGTGCTCCTTCCAGTGATCAAAAGTCAGGAGATCCTCCCCCGACAGCTTGCACTGTCAAAAGGTCGCGGCGCGCTCGAAGAACGGAACGTCGACCATGGCCACGTGCTCGGCGCGCGCGGTCTCGGCGACTTTTTCCGCCACCATCTGCCGTACGAACGGGATCGGAATCCGCCCGAGGCGATGGAGCACCTCGTCCGTGCAGCGGATCCGCGTGCCGGGCAACACGGGCCCTTCGGCCACGACCGCCTCGGCCTCGCGCTCGGGGTGCTCGCAGGTCTCGGGCACGAGCTGCTGCAGGCGCAGGGACACGTACTCGGTCACCCACGCCTGGATCCCGCGCCGCGCCTCGTCCACGCTCGGCGCCGCGCGGTCGAGCTTGTCGTTCACCGCGCCCAGGAGCTGTTCGAGCCGTCCGAGCTTGGACTCGAGCGCGGCGAGCCGCGCGTCCACGTTCGCTTCGCTCATCCAATCCTCCGAGAGCCGGCGCCGCTCATGCGGCGGCCGGTCGGCGAGTGTGCCAGTCGGTGATTCGCTGGTAGGCATCGACGACGCGCAGGACGGTCGCCTCGTCGAACGGCCGCCCCACGATCTGCATGCCGATCGGGAGCCCGCCTTGTGTGAAGCCGCAGGGCGTCGCGCACGCGGGATGGCCGGAGAAGTTGAACGGGCGCGTGCAGCGTAAGAGCGCGGCGCGCACATCGGACGGCCCGTCGCCGAGCGTCGTCTCGCGCTCGCCGAGGACCGGCGCGACCAGCGGCGTCGCCGGCGCCAGCAGCACGTCGCGCCGGGCCATGACCTCGTCCACCTCGCGCGCCAGCAGCGCGCGCGCCTGTTGCGACCGGACGTAGTGCACGCCGGTCACGAACGCGCCCAGCCGCAGCCGCTCGCGAACGTCGGGCTGGTAGTCCTGCGGCCGCGTGCGCATCCACGCGGCGTGATACGCGAGCGCCTCCGACCCCACGATCGCGGCCGACCCGGTGGCCACGTGCGCGAGCTGCGTCAGGTTCACCTCGTCGACGACCGCGCCCGCGGCTTCGAGCTGCTTGGCCGCCGCGGCGATCGCCGCCTTCACCTCCGGCGTCGCGACGTCGGTGAAGTGGGCGCGGAGCAGTCCGACGCGGAGGCCTTTGACGTCACCGGTGAGCGCCGCGCCGTAGTCCGGGACGGGCAGCACGCTCGTGGTCCGATCGGCCGGATCGTAGCCGGCGATGGCGCCGAGCATCAGCGCGCAGTCGCGTGCCGAGCGGGCCATCGGACCCACGTGATCCATCGACCACGCCAGCGGCAGCACGCCCGCGCGGCTGGCGCGGCCGTACGTGGGCTTGAGCCCGGTGATGCCGCAGAGCGAGGCCGGAATCCGTATCGAGCCGCCGGTGTCGGAGCCGAGCGAGCCCGGCGCCAGACCAGCCGCGACCGCCACGCCGGAGCCCGAGGACGATCCGCCGGCGACGCGATGCGCGTCGGCGCTCCAGGGATTGCGCGCGTCGCCGTAGTGCGCGTTGAGCCCCTCCGGCCCGTACGCGAACTCGTGCATGTTGAGCTTGCCGAGCAGGATCGCGCCGGCCTTCGCCAGCCGCGCCACGACCGTCGCGTCGGCGGCCGGCACGGACTCGGCGAGGATCTTGGATCCGCCGGTCGTGCGTACGCCCTTGGTCGAGTAGAGATCCTTCGGAGCCCAGGGCACGCCGTGCAGCGGACCGACGGCCCGCCCGGCCATCAGATCGGCCTCGGCCGCCCGCGCCGACTCGAGCGCGGCGTCGGCGCACACCGTGATGAACGCGCGAAGCGTGCCGTCGAGCGCGGCGATGCGATCGAGGTGGGCACGCACGACCTCGACGGGCGACACCTGCTTGGTCGCGATCATGCGGCTGAGATCGGCCATCGACGCCCAGCAGAGCTCGCTCACCTCAGAGCATCCGGTACTGCGTCGTCGGCTCGGCGTCGCCGAGGTCGGCCTCGTCCAGGCGTCGGAGCCCCTCGAGCAGACGCTCGACCGCCGGACCGATCGGCTCGAGCTCGGCCTCGCTCCAGTCGAACCCGGCGAGCGCGGCCGCGCGCTTGAGCAGATCCACGCTTATTTCCATGCGCGCGAGCATACCACTAGAATGTGAGGCGATGGCCGTCCCGCTCACGCTCGTGACCGACCCGAACGATCCCGGCGCGCGCCGCACACTGACCGTCGCGCCCGGCACGACGATCCTCAAGGCGGCGCACGAGGGCGGCGTCGACATCACGGCGACGTGCGGCGGGCGCGGCCGGTGCACGTCGTGCCGGGTGAAGTTCCTGGTGGGGCTGCCGCCGCCGCCGACGATCATGGACGAGGTCCAGCTCGGCGACGACCTCGTCCGCGAGGGTTACCGCCTGGCCTGTCAGTGCGCGCTGCACGAGGCGGTCACGGTGCAGCCAGCGCCGCCGCTCGACGAGCGCGCGTTTCAGATCCTCGGCGCCGGGCCCGGCGTGCGGCAGCTCGGCCGTGTCGCGCTCGATTCGGGCGTCGCCAAGCAGCTCGTCAAGGTCACCTTGCCGCGCGAGGAGCATCATCAGACCTCCGATCTCGAGGAGCTGCTCGCGGCGGTCGGCCTCACCACGGCCGACGTCGGGCCCGCTGTGCTCCAGGGGCTCCCGTCGGCGCTCCGCGACGACCCGGCCGGCGTGACGGTGACGACCTTCGTCGCCGGCGGCGCCTCGCGGATCCTCGCAGTCGAGCGCGGCGACACAGCGCTGATGAAGTTCGGGCTGGCGATCGACGTCGGGACGACGAGCGTCGTGACCACCCTAGTCGAGCTCGAGTCGGGCGAGCAGCTCGCGTCGGTGTCGAGCCTCAATCCGCAGGCGGTCTTCGGCGGCGACCTCATGTCGCGCATCGCCTTCGCCCAGTTCAATCCGGCCAACCTCCGCAAGCTGCACACGCGGATCGTCGGTCTCCTCAACCAGCACATCGAGCAGATCTGCCGCGAATCCGGCGTGCTTGCGAAGTGGATCTACAAGATCGTCGTCGTCGGCAACACGTGCATGCACCACATACTGCTCGGCATCGATCCCTCGCACGTGGGCCTGGCGCCGTACGCGCCGGTGATGCGGCACCCGGTGATTCTGTCTGCACGCGAGCTCTTTCTGAAGGTCGCGCCGGAGGCGCGGGTGTGTTTCCTGCCGCTGGTGGCGGGCTTCGTCGGCGCCGACGCGGTCGGCGTGGCGCTCGCCACGCGCATCTACGAGAGCGCCGAGATCCGTGTCGCCGTCGACATCGGCACCAACGGCGAGGTGATCCTCGGCTCGCGCGACCGCCTCTGGGCGTGCTCGGCGCCCGCCGGACCGGCGCTCGAGGGAGCGCAGATCCGTCACGGCATGCGCGGCGCGCTGGGCGCCATCGATCGGGTCACCGTGGACGACGATATCCACGTGCACACGATCGGCGAGGCCGACGCGCTCGGCATCTGCGGCTCGGGAATCATCGATCTCCTGGCGGGGCTTCTCGACCGCGGGGTCATCGACTGGACGGGCCTGATCCAGGTCGACGCGCGCGATTCGCTTCCGCCCAAGCTCGCGGCCCGCGTGGTCATGCGAGGCGAGGAGCGTCAGGTCATCGTGCTCCGGCCGGGTGAGGCCGGGGCGCGCCAGGAGATCGTGCTGACCCAGGACGACGTGCGGCAGGTGCAGCTCGCCAAGGGCGCGATCGCATCGGGGGTGATGATGCTCCAGCACGTCGCCGGCGTCGCCGACGACGCGATCGCCGAGCTCATGCTGGCGGGCGGCTTCGGCAACTACGTATCGATCGACAGCGCGCTCCGGATCGGTTTGATCCCGCCGCTGCCCCGCGAGCGGATTCGCTACGTGGGCAACGCCGCCTCGCTCGGCGCCCAGCTCTGTCTGGTGTCCGAGACCGAGCGGGCGCGCGCCGAGACGGTCGCGACGCGGATCGAGCACGTGTCGCTCGCAGCGCACCCCGACTTCGAGGGGATCTTCGTGGACTGCATGAACTTCCCGCGTCAACGATGACCGTGCCAGACGACGCTCCCACCATCGCCGGAACGGTCGCCGGGACCGAGGTCGGCGCGCTCAGCACCTCGCTCGATGCGCGCTGGCTGATGGCCTACGCAGCCGCGCTCGGCGTCGACGACCCCCGCTGCTACAACACCTTGGCCGAGGATGGGCCCCTCGCCCATCCGCTGTTCTCGGTGTGCTACGAATGGCCCGCGGTCCTGGCGCTGCGCGCCAAGGCCGTCAAGGAGTCGTGGGCGCTGCTGGGCGTCCACTCGACTCATCACGTGATCCTCCACCGGCTGCCGACCGCGACCGATCGTCTGCTCACGCGCGCCCAGATCATCGAGGTGCGGCGGAGCCGCGCCGGGACCCTCGTCGTCGCACGGCTGTCCACGGTGGATCGCAACGGGCGGCCGGTGACGACCACCGACTACGGCTCGGTCTATCGCGGTATCGCGACCGACGGCGAAGCGCGCGCCCAGGTGGAAGCCGTTGAGCGTCCGTCGCCGCCGCCGTCGGCCGTGCCGCGCTGGAGCGCGCAGGTGCCGGTGGGGTCGCGCGCGGCGCACGTATACTCGGAGTGCGCGCGCATCTGGAACCCGATCCACACGGACATCGCCGTGGCCCGCGCGGCCGGGCTTTCGGCGCCGATCCTGCACGGCTCGGCGACGCTCGCGCTGGCTGTCTCGCAGGTGATCAGCCACGACCTCGACGGCGAGCCCGCGCGTGTTCGGGAGATCGCCGTGCGCTTCACCGGGCTGGTGTTCATGCCGTCGACCATCACCGTGCGCGGGCGCGGACGCGCGGGCGACCGGCTCGGGTTCGACGCGGTGGACGAGCGCGGTGAGCCGGTGCTGAGCGACGGAGTCATACGAGCATGAAGCAGATGAGTCGGCGCGAGCGCGTGCTCGCCGCGATCAACCGCGAGCCCGTCGACCGCGTGCCCTACGCGGTGTGGCGCCACTTCCCGAGCGTCGATCACTCGCCGGCCGGCTTGGCCCAGGCCACGCTCAGATTCCACGAGCGCTACGGCTCGGACTTCCTGAAGATCACCCCGCGCGGCGGCTACGCGGTCGAGGCGTGGGGCTGCGTCGAGGGCGACGCCGTCCGCGAGGACGGCCATCGCCCGTGCGCCAGCTGCGCGGTGAAGTCGGCGGAGGACTGGAAGAAGATCCGGGCGCTCGATCCCGGCGGCGCTCCCGGCTACACCGAGGAGATCGAGACCATCATTCGCCTGGGCTTCGATCGCCGGATCGGCGACGCGCCCGTCGTGCCGACCTTGTTCTCACCGCTCTCGCTCGCGAAGAAGCTCTCGGGCGATCGCCTGCCGCACGATCTGCGCGCGCATCCCGACTGGGTCACGGGCGCGCTCGAGGCCATCACCGAGACCTTGATCAAGTTTGCTCAGCTGGCGCTCACCGAGGGCGTCTCGGGCATCTTCTACTCGATCCAGGCGGCCAGCCGCTCGGCCAACAGCGAGGAGGACTACGCGCGGTTCGGCGAGCCGTACGATCTCAGGTTCCTCGAGTCGATCGAGACGAAGTCGTCCCTGACGATCATCCACTGCCACGGCAACGAGCTGATGTTCGACCGGCTCAGGCACCTGCCGGGTCACGCCTGGAACTGGGACGATCGCGCGACGCCGCCCTCGCTGCGCGAGGCGCACGGCATGGTGCCGGGCGCGGTCATCGGCGGGCTCCATCAGTGGAAGACCTTGCGCGACGGCACGCCGGAGCAGGCCGCCGCCGAGACGCGGGACGCGATCGCTCAAACCGATGGCACCGGGCTCATCGTCGGTCCGGGCTGTGTGCTCCCGATGAATACGCCCGACGCGAATGTCGCGGCGGTGGTTCAGGTGCTCGGCGGCCCGCTCAAGAAGATTCCGGGCGTGGCACCGTAGCCACCGTTACTTCCCGACGTTGAACCGGAAGTGGCAGATCTCCCCGTCGCGCACGATGTAGTCCTTGCCCTCGAGCCGCTGCTGGCCTCGCGCGCGTAGGTCGGCGAACGAGCCGTCGACCGCGACCAGGTCCTCGTAGCTGTTCACCTCGGCGCGGATGAAGCCGCGCTCGATGTCGGAGTGCACGGTGCCGGCGGCGGCCTGCGCTCGCGTGCCCTCGGGGATCGGCCAGGCGCGCACCTCGTCCTCGCCGACCGTGAAGAACGAGACGAGCCCGAGCAGCGCGTAGCAGTCGCTCAGCACGCGATGGATCGCCGGCTCCGTGAGGCCGAGATCGGCCAGGAAGACGCGCTGCTCGTCGCCGGCCAGCTCGGCCACCTCTGCCTCGATCACCGCGGAGACCCAGCCGATCCGCGTTCGCGCGCGCTGCGCTCCCGCCTCGAGCCCGAGCGTCTGGATCGCGCGCGGTGCCTCTGCGATCGCCTTCTCATCGAGGTTCAGGCAATGCAGGATCGGCTTCTGCGAGAGGAACGTGAATCCCCGCACGGCGCGCGCGTCATCCGGGCTGAGCGTCACCGCGCGCAGGGGCGTCTCGCTCTCGAGCTCTGTCTTGAGCCGGGCGAGGATCGCCTGCTCCTTCACCTCCGCGTCCTTGCGCTGCTTCTTGATCGAGGCCTCGAGCCGCTCCAGGCGCCGGTCGACCACCTCCAGATCGGCCAGGATCAGCTCGGTCTCGAGATCCTCGATGTCCCGCTTGGGCGCCGGCGCGCCGAGCGCCTCGTCGGCGAAGGCTCGGACGACGTGCAGGAGCGCGTCGGCGTTTCGGAACTCCTTGGTCTCGAGGCTCGCGCGCTCGCCGCGCTCGATGCCCGCGAGGTCGACGACCTCGAACGTGGCGTACGTGGTCTTCTTCGGCTTGAACATCGCCGAGAGCCGGTCCACCCGCGGGTCCGGCACGCGCGCGACGCCCGTGTGCAGCTCGGCCCGGCCGCCGTCGTAGCGCGCCGTCGCGACCTTCGAGCCGGTGAGCAGGTTGAACAGCGTGGTCTTGCCGGATTTCGGGAGTCCGATCAGGCCGATCTTCATGGGGCGATTATGCCAGGTGTCGTATTCTCGGGAATGTTCTGAGCCATCCTTCGAAAGACATGGACCTCAAGGGCGCGGCCATGGCCGTGCTCATCTCGCTTCTCTGGGGCGCCAACACCGTCGTGATCAAGATGGGCCTCGAGGACGCCCCGCCGCTGCGTTTGGCGTGGATGCGCTTCGTCGTCGGCGGCGTCGTGATCTGCCTCTGGGCCTGGGCCACCGGCCGCTTTGCCGGCTTCCGGATCGATCCCGGGGAGTGGCGGCCCCTGATCTTTCTCGGGCTCCTCTTCAGCGTCCAGATGACCGCGACCAACGTCGGGACGTGGCTGACCAGCGCGTCCCACGCGTCGGTCCTCCTGAATCTCTACGCCGTCCACACCGTCGTCCTCGCCCACTTCCTGATCCCGGGCGACCGGTTGACGGTCCGGAAGCTGGCGGGCGTACTCGTCGCCTACTCCGGCATCGTGATGCTCGGCGCGCGCCAGGTCACCCGCGGCTCGCCGACCTTGCTGGGCGACGTCATCGTGACGGTCGCCGGCGTGCTCCTCGCCGAGCGCACCGTCTATCTGGCGCGCGCCGTCCAGCGTCTGGATCCGGTGAAGCTGCTCCTGAGCCAGGCGGTCGTGGGCACCGCGCTGTTCGTCGTGGTGTCCGCGCTGGTCGAGCCGGTGCCGACCCGCTGGTCGCTTCGGCTCGCGGGCTCGATCGCGTACCAGGGCGTGCTCATCTCCGGCTTCAACTTCGTGGTGAACCTGGCGCTCCTGCGCCGGTATCGGCCGAGCGCGCTCTCGGCCTTCTTTCTCACGCAACCGATCTTCGGCGTGATCGCGGCCGCGCTGGTCGCCGGCGACCCGCTCACGCTCGACTTGCTGGTCGCCTGCGCGGCGGTGGCGGTCGGCATCGGGCTCACGAGCCGCTGACGGTATAATCGCGGCATGCCGTCGGCGCCGTCCAAGACGCTCCAGATCGTGCCGAATCCGCATCCGGATCGCGACTACGAGGTCACGATGACGGTGCCGGAGTTCACGTGCCTCTGTCCCATGACCGGCCAGCCCGACTTCGCGACGATCCGCATCCGGTACGTGCCGGACCACCATCTGGTCGAGCTCAAATCGCTCAAGCTCTATCTCTGGTCGTTCCGGCAGGAAGGCGCGTTTCACGAGGACGTGACCAACACGATCCTCAACGACTTCGTGGCCGCCGCCAATCCCCGCTGGCTCGAGGTGACGGGCGACTTCAACGTGCGCGGCGGCATCAAGACCGAAGTCCGCGTGACGCACGGCAAGCGGCCGGACGTCTAGGCCGTTCTCGTCCGCCGCGCGCGCGGCGCTCGGCCTCACGTCGCCAGCGCCAGCAGCACCATCCCGAGCAGCATCACCACGGCGCCCAGCGCCGACTCCCTGACCTTCTTCCCCTCGCCGAACGCGACCACGCCGATCCCCATCGCGAACAGGATCTCGATCTGCTTGACCGCCTCGACGTACGAGGACAGGGTGAGCGTGTAGGCCTTACCCTGGCTCAGCGTGGTGAGCGCCGCGAAGAGCCCGAGCGCGACGAATTCCTTCCAGTAGCGCGGCACCGCCTTGAAGTGCTGCGCGGAGGTCGTCAGCGCCAGCGGGGTCACCACCAGGCTCGCGGCCAGATACGTGCCGAACGTGCCGACGGCGGTGTTGGAGGCGAGAATCGCCTTCTTGATCGTGATGACCGACGGCGCGTAGAGGACGGCCGCCAGCAAGGTGTAGCGCTGGCCGCGATCGGTGAAGAGGACGCGCAACGGCTCCAGCGGCGAGATCTTCGCGCTGCGGACGTTAAGCAGATACACGCCGGCGGCGCTGAGCAGCACGCCCGCGACGCCGAAGGCACTCGGCCGCTCGCCGATCAGCACGCCCATGCCGAGCAGGATCAGCAGACTCACCTTCCAGAGCGCGGTCACGAGCGAGATCTGGGACAGCTTGAGGGCCTTCGAGAGCGCCAGGGTCGAGAGCGTCTGACACACGCCGAAGAGCGCACACCACAGATAGAAGCCCGGCTTGAGCTCGGGCCAGCCGCCCATCACGCAGGCGATCCCGGCGAACGGCAGCAGGAAGGTGAAGCGTCCCCAGACGTTGATGTACTCGTCCAGCGCGTGGCCCAGGCGCTTCATGGTCGTGTTGCGCAGCACCTGGAACAGCGCGGCGGCGAGCGAGAGCAGGAGCCACACGTCAACTCTTCCGGCCCAGCGCCTCGATGTGGATGAACATCCACATCGCATCGGGGTGCGCGCTCCACGCCCTGAATGCCGACGCCATCGACTCGATCTCGGCGCGCGTCGCGAACCCGTACTCGACGGGACGCTCGCCCATCGGCGAGGTCAAGAGCCGGTCCGCGTAGGAGTGGCCCCAGGCGGTGGTCTCCTCGGGCGTGGCGTAGCACCAGACGCTTGCCGTGATCTGGAGGTCGACGACACCGACCGCATTGAAGAGCGCCCGAAGCTGTCGGCCGACGTGCGGCTCGCCGCCGTTCTTGTACCAGGTCTGATGGTGCACCTCGATGAAGCGATCGATCCACGGGTCGCGCGGCCAGTACGCCGCGGTGCCCCAGTCGACCTCACGCACGGCGACCATTCCGCCGGGGCGTACGACACGCAGCATCTCGCCGAGGGCCGCGGCGCGCTCGCGCAGGTGCTGGAGCACCTGATGCGCGTACGCGACGTCGAACGAGCCGTCGGCGAACCGGAGCTGGTAGACGCTGCCCTCTTCGTACTGGAGATTCGTCAGCCCTCGATCGGCCGCGTCGCGCCGGGCGCCGTCGAGCGCGGCGCGGGAGAGGTCGATCCCCACCACCTGCCCCGGGGCGAGCCGCTCCGCGAAGCCGCGGGTGATACTGCCGGGTCCGCAGCCCACGTCGAGAAGCCGCATGCCCGGTCGAAGATGGGGCAGGAGGAACGCCGCCGCCTCGTCGGCCGTCCGCTGAGCGTGCTGCTTGAGGGTCGCCGGCGCGTGGCCATGCGTGTACTGCTCGTGGCGAACCGGCTGGTCGGTCATGTTTCGCTCGTGGAGGTCAGAGCTCGAGCGCGACCTTGATCGAATTGGCGTCGGCGTGCGCGGCGAACGCCTCGGCGATTCTGTCGAGACCGAACCGGTGGGTGATCAGCGGTCCGGTCTTGACGGCGCCGCTCGTGACGAGCTCGAGCGCCTCGGGGAATTCGTCCTGATAGATCATCGAGCCGGTCAAGGTCACCTCGCGGCGCACGACCGAGAAGAACGAGACCGGCGTGGGCTCGTGGGGCAATCCCGTGAGCACGATGCGCCCGCCCGGCCGGACGAGCTCGAGTGCCTGGGTGACGGCCTCCGGCGTGCCGGCGGTCTCGACGACCAGGTCGACGCCCTCGCGCCCGGAGAATCGCCGCGCCGCATCCGCCGCCGGCGCGTCGGCCGTCGCATGCGTGACCTCGGCGCCGAGCTCTTCCGCGAGAGCGAAGCGCCGCCGCGAGCGGCTCACGACCATCACCCGGATGCCGCGGGCGCGCAGCACCTGGAGCGCCAAGAGCCCGAGCGTGCCGGCGCCGACGATCGCGGCGGTCTCACCCGGCTTCGGCTCTCCGCGCCCCACCGCGCGCACCACGACCGCGAGCGGCTCGGCGAGCAGCAGCGCGTCCGTGGTGGCGCCCGCGGCGGCGCGCCAGCAGCAGCGGGCGGGCACGCGGACCAGCTCGGCGAAGCCGCCATCGCGGTTGATCCCGATCGTGGTGCGCGACAGGCACAGGTTGCGATTGCCCTCGCGGCAGAGCGGACACTGGCCGCACGAATAGTTCGGCTCGACGACGACCGGATCGCCCGCGCGCACGCGGGTGACGTCGGAAGCGACCGTCTCGACGCGGCCGACGAGCTCGTGGCCCATCACGCGCGGGTACGCGACGGGCCGCGCGCCGGACCAGATCTCGTAGTCGGTCCCGCACAGGCCCGCGGCGCTGATCCGGACGACCACCTCGCCGGGCTCGGGACGCGGCTCGCGCGTGGTCTCGACGCGCAGATCGCGCGGGCTGTGAAGAATCGCGGCTTTCATCGCGGACAATCTACTCGACCGACCCGCCGCCGGCAACTCAGGCGGCCGAGTGGCCGCCGTCGAGGAAGAGCGTCTGGCCGGTCATGAAGTCGGAGCCGGCCGAGGCGAGATAGACAGCCAGCGGGCCGATTTCCTCGGCCCGTCCGATCCGGCGCGCCGGGATGTCGCGCGTGAGCCGCTGGTTGATCGCGGGAACGGCGAAGGCTTCGTTGGTCATGTCGGTCGCGAACCAGCCCGGCGCGATCGCGTTCACCTGGATGTTGTGCCGCGCCCACTCGACCCCGAGCGTGCGCGTGAGCGCAATGACGCCGCCCTTCGTCGCGCCGTAGACCGTATAGCCCGGCAGGCCGACCTGACCGAGCACCGAAGCGACGTTGATCACCTTGCCGGACTTCTGCGCGATCAGATGCGGCGCCGCCGCGCGGCAGCCGTTGAAGACGCCCGTCAGGTTCACGTCCACCATGAACCGCCAGTCGTCCGGCGTCATCTCGGCGAGCGGCGCCACCTTGGCGACGCCGGAGTTGTTGACGACGATGTCGAGCCGGCCGAGCTCGCGGATCGTGCGCTGCACGAGCGCGTCGACCTCGGCGTAGCTCGACACGTCGGTGGGCACGATCAGGGTTCGGCGGCCGCCGACGCCGGCCAGGCGCGCCGTTTCCTCGAGTGCGTCTTTGGAGCGCGCCGCCAGCGCGACATCCGCGCCGGCGCCGGCCAGCGCCACCGCGATCGCCCGCCCGAGCCCACGGCTGGCGCCCGTGACGATCGCGACCTTGCCGGCGAGCGCGCCCGGCTCGCCCGTCAGCGGTAGAGCTCCTCGATCGCGTCCTTGTACTTTTGTGAGACGATCTTGCGCTTCACCTTCAAGGTCGGCGTCAGCTCACCGCCGTCGAGCGTGAAGTCGGTCGGCAGCACGGTGAACCGCTTGATCTTCGCGTACGACTGCAGCTGCGTGTTCTTCTCCTCGACCGTGCGGCCGATCCGCTCGGTGACCTTCGGATGCTTCACGATCGAGCCGGCCTCGCTGGTGAGGATCCCGTGGTCGCGCGCGAACTTCGACAGCTCCTCGGGGTTGATCGTGATCAGCGCGACCGGATAGGGGCGCCGGTCGCCGTAGACCATCACCTGGCTGATGAACGGATCGGCCTTCAGGAGGTTCTCGATGTTCTGCGGCGCGATGTTCATGCCGCCGGCCGTCACGATCAGGTCCTTCTTGCGATCGGTGATGGTGAGAAAGCCTTCGGCATCGACCGTGCCGATGTCGCCGGTGTGGAACCACCCGTCTGGATCGAACACCTCACGCGTCGCCTCGGGCTGCTTGTAGTAGCCGAGGGTGGCGATGTTTGGCCCGCGCGCCAGGATCTCGCCGTCGTCGGCGATGCGCAGCTGGACCCCCGGCAAGGTCTGCCCGACCGAGCCGAACTTGAAGCGGTCGGGGCGGTTGAACGTGAGCGCCGGACACGTCTCGGTGAGGCCGTACCCCTCGAGGAGCAGAATGCCGGCGGCATGGAAGAACTCGGCGATGTCCCGCGAGAGCGGGGCGCCGCCGGACACCGCCCACTGCAGCCGCCCGCCGAGGGCTCCGTGGAGCTTCGAGAAGACGAGCTTGTGGGCGATCTTGCGCTTGAGCTCGAGGGCGGCCGGCACCGGCTGGCCGCGCTGTTGGTGGCGGCTCACGTCGCGGCCGACGGCGACGGCCCAGCCGAAGATCTTCTTCTTCGCCGGTGACCCCGCCTCGACGCCCGCGAGGATCTTGCCGTACACCTTCTCGAAGACGCGCGGCACGCTGCAGATGAAATGCGGACGCGTCTCTCGGAGGTTGTCGCCGACCTTGTCGAGGTTCTCCGCGAACGCCGTGGTCAGCCCGTGCGTGACGCCGAGGAACGATTCGAGCCGCGCGAACGAGTGCGCGAGCGGCAGGAACAAGAGATGGACCCACCCCTCCTGCACCGGCGTCGACTGCTTGGACGCGGTCACGGCGGCCACGTGATTGCCGTGGGTCTGCATGACGCCCTTGGGTGGCCCAGTGGTGCCCGACGTGTAGACGATCGTCGCCAGATCGGTCGGCTTGGTGGAGGCCACGCGGTCGGCGAGCGTGCTCTTGTGCGCCGCGACGTTTTCCCGCCCCTGGCGGCGTAGCGACTCCCAGGTCATGACCATCTTGGGGGGCTGGGGCGCGTCGTAGCCGGCGATCACGATGATTTGCTCGAGCCCCGGCATCTTGTCGCGCGCTTGTAAAACTTTCGCGAGCTGAGCGGGATCCTCGACGATGATCGTCTTGGCTCCCGAGTCGTTCACCACGTACGAGATGAGATCGGGCGGATACGTCGGATAGACCGGCACCGTCACACAGCCTGCGCTGAAGATCGCGAAATCGGCCTGAACCCACTCGGCGCGGCTGGCGGACAGCAGCGCGACCGTATCCCCCTTCTGGCGGCCGAGCGCGATCAGCCCGAGCGCTACTTCGCGGACGACGTCGCCGACCTCACGCCACGTGATCGTCTTCCAGTCGGCGCCGTGCTTGAACTGCTGCGCAGGGCGGTCACCACTGCGCTCGACCCGGTCCCAGAACATCCGAGCGAGGGTGTCGGTGGCCATGACTCCTCCGTCTAAATTATCAATCTGAAAGGGATAAGCGACCGTAGCATAGCGGTCATAACGCAATGCGTGAAAAAGTGGTTGACACGATAACGCGTCGCGTTACACTCGATTCAACGGTTCAACGAATCGACGCGACATCCCCAATGGAAACACGATCGGCAGGAGGAGCGAAATGAACGATCAGCAGAAGGCGTACGAGATGTTCGGTCAGCTCACGGGCAAAGTCGTCGAGACGATGACGGTGTGGGCGGACGCCAACCACCGGGTGCTACGCGACCTCGTGGAGCTCTCGACCGCGACGGCGAAGGAAGGGGTGCGGCTCTGCGGCGAGCTGCAGCAGGGCGCTCTCGAGACGCTGAAGAGCTCTCAGGCCTCCGCGGCGCAGTGGCAGAGCGGCTGGACGGACGGCGCGAAGGATCCCGCGCAGCTGTACCAGAAGGCGGTCACGACCGGCGTCGATGGCGTCGAGAAGGCGTTCAAATTGATGGAAGGTCAGGCGCAGGCGATCACGCGCTCGGCCGAGCGGCTTCAGACCTCGGCGGAGCAGGCCGGCAAGGGCATCCAGGCGACGTACACGGCCGCGGTCGAGAAGATGAAGGGCGTCTACCAGAGCTGACGACCGTCTACTTCTGATTCTTCCGTTTCTCGAGTCGCTCCTCGAGGGAGCGTAGACGCTCGCGTAAGGTCGACACTTCCTCGCGGAGCTGCTCGGCATCCGGCTCGGCGCCGTCGCGCCGCGGCTCGACGCGCGGCGTCGCGATCCCCCACCCCGCCCTCGAGGCCCAGTCCTGGAAGATGCGTTCCATCTCCCGCTGGTTCGACACGATGCCCTCGAGGCTCGACTTCATCGACCGCTGCACGAAGTCCTGCCACGCTTCGCCGTGCTTGATGAGCTGGTGGAGGAAGGCGGTCGGCAAGGTCGCCCGGTGGTTGCGCTCGTTCTCGAGGATGATCTGGGCCAGGGTCACCGAGGTGAGATCTTCGCCGGACGCCGCGTCCACGACGGCGATCTCCTTGCCCGCGCGGATCATCTCCTCGATCTCCTCGAGGGTGACGTACCGACTCTCCTGCGTGTCGTAGAGCTTTCGGTTGGAGTAGCGTTTGATGACGTACGCCATGGCGCTCCTCTGACGACGTGACCCTGCAGGTCAACTATGAATCGCGTAACACCGCGCGTCAAGAGCCTGGCCCGAGTCGCCGTGCTAGACTGACGGCCCACCAGCTCACAGGAGGTCGCTCGCATGAAGCTCAAGGGGCGCACCGCGCTCGTGACCGGAGGATCTCGCGGCATCGGGCGCGCCATCGCGCTGGCTCTCGCCGAAGAAGGCGCCGACGTCGCCATCAACTACGTCTCGAGCGAGCCCGCGGCGAAGGAAGTCGTCGACCAGATCCGCAAGATCGGTCGTCAGTCGATGCTGGCGCAGGCCGACGTCGGCGATTATCCCGACACGTTCCGCATGGCGCAGGACGTCTTGAAGGAGTTCGGCCACCTGGACATCCTCGTCAACAACGCCGGGATCAACTCGGACAAGACGTTCGTCAAGATGGATCACGCGTCCTGGCGCAAGGTGCTCGCGATCAACCTGGACGGCGTCTTCAACTGCACCAAGGTCTTCGTCGACCAGATGCTCAGGCAGGAGTGGGGCCGGGTCGTCAACATCACCTCGGTCATCGGCCAGATCGGCAACTTCGGCCAGGCGAACTACGCGGCCTCGAAGGCCGGGGTCGCGGCGTTCACGAAGTCGCTCGCCAAGGAGCTCGCCGGCAAAGGCATCACGGTCAACGCGGTCGCGCCGGGCTTCATCGAGACCGAGATGGTCCAGGGCATTCCCGAGAAGGTTCGTGACAAGCTGCTGGCTCAGATTCCGCTGAAGCGCTTCGGGACGGCTGAGGAGGTCGGGCGGGCTGTCGTGTATCTCGTCTCGTCCGACGGCGACTACGTCACCGGCGCCGAGCTCTCGATCAACGGCGGACTGTTGATGTGACCAGCGCGGCCCACAGCCGCATGGCGTGGGCCGCCATCGCCCAGGGCTGAACCGCCAGGGTCGCGAGCGATGGGGTGCGGCGCTGGCGTTCGTCGTACACCACGCGCGCCTTCGACGGCATCACCCACGCCTCGCCCGACAGCACTTCTTCGCCGCGCTGATTCACGCACACGGTCTGCAGGCGAACGCGATTGCGCTCGGGGAGCACTTCGAGCACCTGCACCCGCGCGGTGATGGTATCCCCCGCCTTCACGGGCTTGATGAACTTCAGGCTCTGCGAGAGATAGATGGCGCCGGGGCCCGGAAGCTGGGTGCCGATGACCGCGGAGATCAGGCCGGCGGTGAAGATGCCCGGCGCGATCGGCTCCTTGAACGGCGTCGTCGCGGCATAGTCGGCGTCGCTGTGAACCGGATTCAGATCGCCGACGGCGTCGATGAAGCTCGCGATGTCGTCGTCCTGGACCTGGCGGACCAGCTCGGCGTGATCGCCCGGCGCCAGATCCGCGATGGTCCGTCCGATCATCGAGGCTCCTTCTCGCTGAGCCGTCTGAGCTTGGCGCTGATCGATTCCTCGAGCCGATCGATGCGGTCCTCGAGCTCGACGATCTGCTTGGCGACCGCGGTGAGCTGCGAGCGCGACGGCAGGTTCAGCGCCTGCAGGGCCTGCTCGATCTGCTGATCCATCGCCTTCTTGGCCGGCGCGACGGCGACCAGCATCTGATCGAGCGACTGCCCCATCGTGCGGGCGAACTGCTCGGTCCCCATCGCCTGGCCGAGCACCTTGGACCACGCTTCGATCCACTGGTCGAGGAACTGCTTCCACTGCGTCATGAGCTCCGGCGTCGCCGGAGTCTGGGCGAAGAGCTTCGCCCAGGTCTGAACGCCTTGATCCAGGACGGGGCGCCAGAACGCGGTGGGGTCCAGGGTGGCGTTGGGCGAGGCCGCGGAGGTCTGCGTGATCAGACGGGACCAGGCCTGAGCGCCTTCCTCGAACTGCTTCCTCCACTGCTCGAACAGCTGGCTCGGTCCTGCTGGGTCAGCCATCACCCAGATGGTACGCCCGTGTGACGCCTCGCGTCAACGAAAGCCTGTCGGCTAGGAGCGCGGTCCCAGCCAGCCGGAGACCTTCGGCCAGCAATGCACGGCCGCGCCCCGCCCCGCGATGAGCGAGATGTGGCCGCCCGGCAGCTCGATGTACTCCTTCTCCCGGCTTCCGACCTGGTCCATGAGCGCGCGCACGCACTCCGGGGGCGCGATGTAGTCTTCCTTGGCGCCGACGACGAAGATCGGGCACGTGATCCGCTCGAGCCTGATCGGCCGGCCGCCCATCACGAGCTCGCCGCGAAAGAGCTTGTTGTCCTGATAGAAGTCGCGCACCCACTGGCGGAAGAACTCGCCCGGGAAGGCCACGTACTCGTTCGCCCACTTGTTGAGGGCCTGGAAGCCTTCCAGGTACTTGTCGTTCCACATGTTCCACCAGAGGTTTACGTTGGTCGACAGGTCCATCGTCGGCTTGAGGAGCTTGAAGCCCGCCTTCACCATGTCGGCGGGGACGGAGCCCAGCGTGTCGACGAAGCGGTCAACGTTGAAGTTCTCCTTGTTGAGCCAGAGACCGAAGAGGCCCACCTTGGAGAAGTCGATCGGGCCGGCCATGTTGACGAAGTTCTTCACGCGGATTTCCGGGTGCGAGGCCACGAACGACGCCGACACCGGCGCGCCCATGCAATAGCCGAGCACCGAGAGCTCGTCCGTCTCCGAGGTTTCGAGCACCTTGCGCGCCATCCGCGGCAGGATCTTGGTCACGCACTCCTCGACCGAGAGGTCGTTGTCCTCGGGCCCGAAGACGCCCCAGTCGAGCAGATAGAAGTCGAAGCCCTGCTTGGTCATGTGCTCGATGAAGCTGCCGCCGGGGAGCAGATCGAAGATGTACGGGCGACTGATCCCGAGGTTCGGCACGAACAGCACCGGCGTGCGATGAGTTCGCGCCGACGCGTAGCGATAGAGGCGGGACTTGTTCCGCTTGTAGACCTCCTCGCGCGGCGTCTGGCCGGTCTTCGGCTCCATCGGGTTCGTCACGAGGCCGTGGAGATTGCGGAGCCGCCGGACTCCCCGGTCGAGCTCCTCCTGCCACTGTCTGATCGTCTCGGCCGGCGCATCGGCGGCGTAGCCGCTGGTGAACCGCTCGACGACGTCCGCAAAACGCTCCTGCGCCATAATCAAAGCGCTCCTTGCTCGAGTTGAAGTTGAATGAGCTCGGGTCGCGTCACATCTGGAACATCGAGCCGAGCTTCATCGCCAGGCCCATGTCCCCCTTCACCTTCAGCTTGCCCGACATGAAGAGCATCTGACCGGACTGCTTGCCCGAGAGCATGTCGAGCCAATCCTGGGCCGCGATCAGCAGCGTGAGGTTCGGGTTCGTGCCCGCCCCCTGTTTCACCGTGCAGGCCCCGTCCTTGATGACCGCGTGCCACGTGCCGCCGCCGTCGCCGCTCACGTCGTACTGGATGACCGCGTTCGTGCCCGCGGCCTTGTCCGTGCGGAACCGCGAAGGCATCAGGTCGAAGGTCTCTTTCACCGTCGGCATCGCATCCTCCTGTATCCAGTCCTCAAAATGTAAAGAGGTCCATGCCACCGGTCACGGTCAGCACCGCGCCGGTGATGTACCGCGCGCGCTCGGAGCAGAGAAACGCAACCGCGTTCGCCACGTCCTCGGGCTCGCCCTCGCGCTGCATCGCCACGCGCTTGACCATCCGATCGTAGAGCGGGCTCAGCTTCGCGTTCGGCGCGATGATGCCCGGCGCGATCGCGTTGCACGTCACATTGTACCGGGCGCCTTCGAGCGCGACGGATTTCGCGAAGCCGATCAGCCCGATCTTGCTGGTCGCGTACGCCGTCTGGCCGAAGCCGCCCATGAGCCCCGCGATCGACGCCATGCAGACGATCCGGCCCCAGCGGCGCTCGCGCATCCCCGGGAAGACCGCCTTGGTGACCTTGTAGGTCCCGGTGACGTTCACCGCGAGATTCAGCTCCCAGTCCTCGTCCCGCATGTCCTTGAGCTGGGACACGGTGTAGATCAGCCCCGCGTTGTTGACGCAGATGTCGACGGGACCGAGATCCCGCTCGACCCGGCTCACGACGTCCTGGATCTGGGCCGACTCGCGAATGTCGCACGCGTAGCCGCGCGCGTGGCCGCCCCCGGTCTCGATCTCCGAGGCGGCGCCGGCGGCGCCCTCGCCGTCGAGGTCGAGGATCGCGATCGCGCACCCCTCGCCGGCCAGGGCGAGCGCGTCGGCCTTGCCGAGACTCCGCGCGGCGCCCGTCACGAGCGCCACCTTGCCGCGGATGCCGAGATCCATCGAGCTCTACTTCCCCTTGAAGTTGGGCTCGCGCTTGGCGAAGAACGCCTGGATGCCCTCGGAGGCGTCCTCGGTCTTGAGCGTCTTGAGGAACGCGCGCACCTCGACGTCGATCGCCTTGTCGATCGGCGCGTCGAGCCCCTCGTCGACCGCCTCGATGATGAGGCGGGTCGCGATGGGCGGACGCTTGGCGATCATCCGCGCGAGCGCCTTGGCCTCGTTCAAGGTCTCGCCCTCTTTCGTCAGCTTGTTGGCGAGGCCGAGCGCCAGGCACTCCTGGGCCGGAATCTGCGTGCCGAGGATCAGGAACTCCAGCGCCTTCGTGCGGCCGATCAGGCGCGGCATGCGCTGCGAGCCGCCGAACCCGGGCGTGATGCCGAGATTCGACTCGGTCTGCCCCATCCGCGCGCCGTCCTTGAGCAGCCGGAAGTGACAGGCCATCGCGATCTCGCAGCCGCCGCCCAGCGCGTGGCCGTTGATCGCGGCGACGACGGGCTTGGGGAATCGCTCGATCTTCCGCATCACGCTGTTGCCGAACCGGATGAACGTATCGACGTCGCCGCCGGAGAACGCCGAGCCGAGATCGGCGCCGGCGCAGAAGATCCGGTCGCCCGCCCCGGTGATGATGACCGAGCGGACCGCGTCGTCGTTCTCCACCGAGTTCAACGCGGCGTTCAGATCGCGCACGAGCTCGACGCTGATCGCATTGGCGGGCGGACGGTTGAGCGTGATGATCGCGAAGCTCTCCTCACGCGCGAAGAGCAAGGTCTCAAACGCCATTGGCGCAGACTCCCTTGAGAAAGATGGTCGCGACGGGCTCGGCGGCCTCGGTGAGCTTGTAGGCGCGCTTGCCGAGCACCCACGAGGTCGCCAGCTGATCCATGGCGCCGAACAGCATCTTGGTCGCGATCTTCACCGGCAGGTCCCGCCGGATCTGGCCCGAGGCGGCGCCCTCCTCGAGCACGTCGTTGATCACGCCGAAGTACGCCGAGACCTCGTGCGCGGACGCTCCGCGGAAGAACTTCTGTCCCTGGCGGAGCTCGACCTGCAGCACCTCAGCGAGCTCGGGGTTGTCTTCCAGTACCCGGAAATGGAGCGCCACGATCTTTCTGACCTTCGCGAGCGGGTCGCGCTCGGCCGCCACCTCGCGGCGCACGGATGCAACCCACTCCGCCATCTTCTCGCGGAAGAGCGTGACGAGGATCTCGTCCTTGGTCTTGAAGTAGAGGTAGATCGTGCCGCTCGCGATGCCCGCCTCGCGCGCGATGTCCGAGACGCGCGAGTTGTAGTAGCCGTTGCGCGCGAAGACGCGGATCGCGGCGTCGATGATCTGCTGGGGCTTGTCCGGGTCACGCATGAATTCTGACTGAACCGCCGTTCATTTTACGGGCCGGCCGGTGGAGAATCAACCTCGACGGCGGGTTTTCCGGCCGGGCCGGGCTCAGACGCCCCGGTAGACCTCGCGCCGGCGGACGCTGCGCTGAAAATCCACGTACGCCTGGCGCGTCATGCCGGCCGCCTTGTTCGCGATCACCTCGCGCGCGCCGGCCGCGCGGTCCCAGAGCAGGTCGACGGCCATTGCGGCCATCGCCCGCGCCGGCATCACGTACGCGAGATGGCGGTCAGCGATCTCGTAGTCCGCCGCGTGGCCGGTGCCGCGCGCGCCACCCATGTAGGGATGGAGCACCGGGATCACCTGGCTCAAGTCGCCCATGTCCGTCGAGCCCGCCCGATGGCCGGCCTCCCGGCACTCACCGGCCCCGAACAACGCGTCGGCGTTTCGGCGGAAGAGCCGCGCCATCGTCGCGTCGGTGCGGAGCGGCAGATAGCCGGGCAAGGTCTCGATCTCGACCTCGGCGCCCAGCGCCAGGGCGCCGGCCCGCAGCGCGCGATCGACCTTCGCGTTGGCGTCCCGGATGCCCTCGAGCGTGCGTCCGCGCACGTAGGTCTCGAGCCGCGCCTCGCCCGGGATGACGTTCACCTGCGAGCCGCCGTGCGTCAGGATCGGATGGACGCGGATCGTGTCGTCGTCGCGGAAGGTCTCCCGGATCGCGTTGATGCCGGCGAGCGCGATCTGGGCCGCATAGAGGGCGTTGATGCCCATGTGCGGCGCGCCGCCGGCGTGGGCGGCGCGTCCGACGAAGCGGACGGTCTTGCCGAAGCGGCCGTTGTTGGAGCCCGGGACGCACGCCGGCCCATCCTCGGCGCGCGGGGTCGTGTGAATCATCATCGCCATGTCCACGTCGTCCAGCTGTCCCAGCCGGAGCAGCTCGCACTTGCCGCCGAGGAACTCGAGCCGCCCCTCGCGAACCTCGTTGAGACGCCACTCGAGGTCGCCGCCTTCCTCGGCCGGCACGGCCATGAAGCTGACACGTCCGCCGAGATGCTCGAGGGCGCGCGTGGTGACCAGACCGATCGCGGCCCCGATCAGGCCGGCGATCTGAGCGTTGTGGCCGCACGCGTGGGCCGCGCCGGTCTTGGGATCGGCCTCGGGATGGCCCGTCACCACGAGCGCGTCGAGCTCGCCGAGCAGCGCGAAGGTCGGCCCCGGCCCCGCCCCGCCCGAGACGTCGGCGCGCACGCCGGTCATGGCCAGACCTGTGCGCGGAGCGAGGCCGAGCTTCCGGAGCTTCGATTCCACGAGCGCCGCCGTGCGCGACTCCTTGAAGCCGAGCTCGGGGTGGCGGCGGATCGTTTCGCCGACCTCGATGATCTCGTCGGCGTGGCGCTCGATCGCTTCGTCGACCTGTTGCTTGAGCTCCTCGCGAGTCACGGTATGTTCTCCTCCCCCGCCCGGCGGGGCTCGGGTAGGATATGACGGACTCGCGCCCCGAAGCGGCGCAATCTCGAGCAACGATCCAGACCCGGGAGAGAAGACATGAAGGCAGCGGCGGCGGTCGCGGAAGTTCTCAAGCGAGAAGGCGTGAAGTTCCTCATCGGATATCCGGTCAACCCGATCATCGAAGCGGCCGCCGAGGCCGACATTCGCACGATCATCGTCCGCCAGGAGCGGACGGGCCTGCACATGGCCGACGCGGTCAGCCGCATCTCGTCCGGCGAGCGGATCGGCGTGTTCGCGATGCAGCACGGCCCGGGCTCGGAGAACGCGTTCGGCGGTGTCGCCCAGGCCTACGGCGACTCGGTGCCGATCGTGGTGCTGCCGGGCGGCTATCCGCGGCGGATCACGAACATCCAGCCCAACTTCAACTCGTTTCTGAACTTCCAGCACGTCACGAAGTGGTGCGAGCAGGTGATCGTGCCCGACGCGGTCGTCGATGCGATGCGCCGCGCGTTCACCCAGGTCAAGAACGGCCGGCCGCGCCCAGTGCTGATCGAGTTCCCCGTCGACCTCTTGCGAGAGGACGTGCCCGAGCCGATCAGCTACACGCCGGCGCCGCGCCTGAAGTCGGGGCCCGATCCGCGCGACGTCTCACGGGTGGCCGAGGCCCTGGTGGCGGCGCAGCGGCCCGTCATCTACGCCGGCCAGGGCGTGCACTACGCGCGCGCGTGGCAGACGCTCCGCGACCTCGCCGAGCTCCTCGAGGCGCCGGTCACGACGAGCCTTCAGGGCAAGAGCGCGTTCCCGGAGAATCACCCGCTCTCGCTCGGCTCGGGCGGCCGCTCGATCTCCAAGCAGCTCCACCACTTCCTGACGAACGCGGATCTCATTTTCGGTATCGGGTGCAGCTTCTCCACGACGAACTACGGCGTCGCGATGCCGAAGGGCAAGAAGATCGCCCACGCGACCCTGGATCCGACCGACATCAATAAGGACGTGCCGGCCGAGCTCGCGCTGGTCGGCGACGCCGGGCTCACCTTGCAGGCCCTGCTGGTCGAGATAAAGGATCGTCTCAAGGGCAGCCCGCGCGGCCGGTTCTCGGCCGTCACGCAGGAGATCAAGGATCTCAAGAGCGAGTGGCTGGCGAAGTGGACCCCACGGCTCACGCAGGACACCAAGCCGCTGTCGCCGTACCGGGTGATCTGGGACCTGATGCACACGGTGGACGTCGCCAACACGATCATCACGCACGACGCCGGAAGCCCGCGCGATCAGATCTCGCCGTTCTGGGAGCCGATCGCGCCGCTCTCCTACATCGGCTGGGGCAAGACCACGCAGCTCGGCTACGGGCTCGGCCTGGCGATGGGCGCCAAGCTCGCCGCGCCCGAGAAGCTCTGCGTCAACGTCTGGGGCGACGCCGCGATCGGCTTCACGGGGATGGATTTCGAGACCGCCGTGCGCGAGCGCATCCCGATCCTCTCGATCCTGCTCAACAACTTCTCGATGGCGATCGAGCTCAAGATCATGAAGACCGCGACGGCCAAGTACCGCTCGACCGACATCAGCGGCGACTACTCAGCGATGGCGCGCGCCTTCGGCGGTCACGGCGAGCGCGTGACCGAGCCGAGCGAGATCGTCCCGGCCATCCGCCGCGCGATCAAGAAGACCCAGGAGGGCACGCCCGCCCTGCTCGAGTTCATCACCGAGAAGGCCGAAGACTTCTCGATGTACTAGACCGCCGGATCGAATGGCCATGCAGATCAAATATCGGATCGGCGTCATGCCCGGACCGTGGCCGGGCGGCTCGGCCGCCGAGGGCCTGGATTTTTTCTGGCGGCTCATCGACGTCTGCGAGCGGACGGAGATCGACTCGATCTGGTTCTCGGACCGCCTGTCGTCGCCGATCCCCGTCCTCGAGCCGATGACCACGATGGCCGCCGTCGCGGCCCGCACGCGAAAGCTCAAGTTCGGTCCGAGCGTGCTGATCGCGCCGTTCAGGTCGCCGGTGCTGGCCGCGCGCCAGCTCGCGATGCTCGATTTTCTCTCCGCGGGCCGCGTGCTCCCGGCGGTCGGTATCGGCGTCGAGCAGGAGCGCGAGTTCCTGGCGGCGGGCGTGCCGTTCCGCGAGCGCGGCCGCCGCACCGACGAGGCGATCCAGGTGATGCGGAAGTGCTGGGAGGAGCCCGAGGTCACGTTCGCGGGCGAGTTCTGGAAGCTCGATCGCATCACGGTGCTGCCGCGGCCGATCCAGCAGCCGATGCCCTTGTGGATTGGCGGCAACAGCGAAGCGGCGATGCGCCGCACCGGCCGCATGGGCGACGGCTGGATTCCCTCGTTCATCACGCCCGATCAGTTCCGCATCGGCGTCGACAAGACGGCCGGCTTCGCGGCCGAGGCCGGGCGCGAGGTGCCGGGGGATCACTTCGGGACCTTGGTGCAGTTCTGCCTCGACTCCGATCCGGCCATCGCGCGCTCGCTGGCGCTCCCGTTCATTCCGCGCGGAAGGGTCGACGCGCCGACCTTGGATGCCTGCACCGCGTTCGGACCCGCCGAGCTCGTGAGCGAGCGGCTCGAGCAGTACGTGCAGGGCGGCGGCTCGAAGTTCGTCCTGCGACCGATGTGCCCGCCGGAGCGGATGCTGGATCAGCTCGAGCGTCTCGCCGCCGAGGTCATCCCGGCCTTCCACAGCCGCTGAGCGAGGTCGAGCGCCGAGCGCTGTAGCCGAGCCAGAGTCGAAGTCGAGCTGAGCGCGGGCTCAGCGGCCCTGAAGAATCTCGATCAACAGGCCGGGATCGATGTTGCCGCCCGAGATGACCACGCCGACCCGCGCGCCCCGCGCGAGCTTGCCCGCCAGCACCGCGGCGGCGCCCACCGCCCCGGTCGGCTCGGCCACGACCCGGACGCGGAGCGCGAGGAAACGCACCGCCGCAATGATCTCCTGGTCGCTGACGAGCGCGACTTCGCTCAGGTTGTCGCGCAGGATCGGAAACGTGAGCTCGCCCGGGCTCTGCGGCCTGATCCCGTCGGCGATCGTCGGAGGCGGCGGGATCGTGACCCGCTCGCCCTTCTGCAAGGACAGGTAGGTGTCGTTCGCGGTGTCGGCCTCGACGCCGACCACCGCGATGCCCGGCGAGAGGCCGCGCGCCACCGTGCTGCAGCCGGCCATGAGCCCGCCCCCGCCGACCGGGGTGACGATCGCGTCGAGCGAGGGAATCTCCTGGAAGAGCTCGAGCGCGGCGGTCCCCTGGCCCGCCATGATCGCGGGATCGTCGTAGGGCGGCACCAGCACCCGGCCGGTTTTCTCGACGAGCTCGCGCGCGACGGCCGCGCGGTCGTCCTTGAGCCGGTCGTAGAAGACGATCTCGGCGCCGTAGCCGCGGGTCGCCTCGACCTTGAGCGCCGGCGCGTCGGTCGGCATGCAGATGATCGCGGTCGTCCCGACCATGCGCGCGGCGAGCGCCACGCCCTGCGCGTGGTTGCCCGACGAGTACGCGACCACGCCGCGGGCGCGCTCGTCGGCCGTCAAGGTCGAGAGCTTGTTGAGCGCGCCGCGGATCTTGAACGAGCCGGCGCGCTGCAGGTTCTCGCACTTGAAGAAGACGTGACAGCCGCTCGCCTCGTCGAACGCCGCCGACGAGATGACCGGCGTGCGGTCGACGCGACCGGCGACGCGCTGCGCGGCCGCGCGGACGTCGTCCAGGGTGAGGCGCGAGTCAGC
>DATEMW010000410.1:0-4580 GCA_035275385.1 Candidatus Methylomirabilota bacterium
CGGTGCGGCGGCGTATACGGGCAGTGATTGAAGCAGAGCTTGCACTGGTAGCAGAGATCGACGACTTCCTTGACGTCCGCCGCGGGCAGCTTGTCGACATCGCCATCGACCGCCTCGACATCGATGCGATCGAACAGCACCTTGAACGACGGACACAGCGGCAAACACCGCCGGCACCCGCCGCAAATGTCGTAGACCCTTCGCAGCTCCTTATCAACCGCACCGAGATCCCAAAACTCCGCCGACTTGATATCAAGCGTCGCCATGAAAATTATCAGCCGCCCATCGATGTCTTCTTATCCGTTCGCAGCACTCACGGAAGTGACCGCAACTCTACTGATGCGAGCCGAACCCTAACCGTGCAAGCCTAAACTGACTCGTGTGACCCAACAGCTCTGGCCAGTCGATCCTAAGCAGAAAGCCGAGGCGTTTAGCTACGCACGGGTTTGCGGCCGCGGGGGGCGCGGGTGGGTTTGTGGGACCCGTTCCCGCCCCGCGGCGCCGAGCGCCGCGCTCGGATGGAGCCCAGCCGCCGCGGGCCAGCGGAAGTGGGCCGCGTGGTCCCACGAACCCCACCCGCGCCCCCCTCGGCCGCAAGCCAGTAGTAGCTAAATCGCTTCAGCCGGATCCTTGCCAGCGATCTGCTGCAACCCCTTGTTGAATCGCCCGGCGTGCGACTTCTCAGCCTTTGCGAGCGTCTCGAACCACTCGGCCAGCTCGTTGAAGCCCTCGGTGCGCGCGGTCTTGGCCATGCCGGGGTACATCTGCGTGTACTCGTACGTCTCGCCCGCGACCGCCGCCTTGAGATTCTTCTCGGTCTTGCCGATCGGCTCGCCGGTCGCCGGGTCGCCGACTTCCTTCAAGAAGTCGAGGTGGCCGAAGGCGTGGCCGGTCTCGGCGTCCGCGGTGTCCTTGAACAGCCCGGCGATGTCCGGGAAGCCCTCGATGTCCGCGACGCGCGCGAAGTAGAGATAACGCCGGTTCGCCTGCGACTCGCCGGCGAACGCGTCCTTCAGGTTCTCGAAGCTCTTAGTGCCCTTGAGATTTGCCATGGGTTCTCCTGTGAGAGGTGAGGGAAAGGCGACCGCCGGAGCGGCGGCACGCCGCGCAGCGTCCGAAAAACTCCGTTCGGTGATCGAGGACCTCGAAGCCCGTGCGCGCTGCGAGGCGGCGCCGGGTGCCCTGCTCGACGCGCGCCGGCACGTCGAAGATGCGCCGGCACGCCAGACACGTGAAGTGATCGTGCGGACCGGTGTTGCCGTCGAACCGGAGGCCGCCCTCGTCGGCGCGCTCGGCCAGGAACCCCTCGGCGGCCAGCATCCGCAGATTGCGGTAGACCGTCGCCAGGCTCACGCGCGGCAGCCGTCGGCGGACGCGCCGGTACACGAACGCGGCGGTCGGGTGCGCGTCGCTCGCGCGGACAACGTCGAGGATGATCCGGCGGGGTCGCGTCAGGCGCAGCCCTCGGTCGCGCAGAGTGTCGATCGCCTTGTTAGTAATCATTATCAATTAGCTCTCGAGTCGGAGAGTACACGCGGCCGCGGGCGCGTGTCAAGCGCCCGCCATCTGGCGCGCTCGGTGGACTTCCAGTAAACTACCCACCTCAGGAGGACTGTTCGAATGGCTCGGCCCTCCGGGCTTCGGATTTTGGGAGCCCGACAGAACAACCTCAAGAACGTCTCGCTCGAGATTCCGCACGACC
This sequence comes from Candidatus Methylomirabilota bacterium, assembly GCA_035275385.1. Taxonomy (GTDB): domain Bacteria; phylum Methylomirabilota; class Methylomirabilia; order Rokubacteriales; family CSP1-6; genus AR31. The sequence continues at coordinate 1,703 of DATEMW010000410.1, forward strand.
GTCTCACCGTCGTGACCGGCGTGTCCGGATCCGGCAAGTCCTCGTTGGCATTCGACACGCTCTTCGCCGAGGGCCAGTGGCGCTACGTCGAATCGCTGTCCACGTACGCGCGGATGTTCCTCGACCGCGTCGACCGTCCCGACGTGGACAAGATCGAGCAGATTCGGCCCGCCGTCGCGCTCGAGCAGAAGAACCCTGTCCGCACGGCACGCTCCACCGTCGGCACCGCGACCGAGATCTACGACTACCTGCGGCTGCTCTACGCGAAGATCGGCCGCGTGCACTGTCCGAGCTGCGGCGCGCCGGCGGTGTCGCACTCGCCCGAGTCGATCGTGGACGCGCTGCTCGAGGCGCACCCGGGCGCGCGGGCGATGATCACATTCCGCCTGGCCGTCCCCACCGGCCTGCCGCCCGCGGAGCTCTGGGCGAACCTCACGCGGCGCGGTTTTGCGCGCGTGCGTGTCGACGGCGACGTCCTCGATCTGGCCGCGCCGCCGCCGGCAGATTTCGGCGACCGCAAGGCGATCGCGGTCATCCTCGACCGCGTCGTGCTCGAGACGGCACATCGCGCCCGTATCGTCGAGTCGGTCGAGTCGGCGCTGCGCGAGGGCGGCGGGCAGCTCGCCGTCGAGGTCATCGGCGGCGCCACGCGCGAATTCGGCGAGGACTTCCGGTGCAGCGCCTGCGGCACCGCGCTCGAGCGCCCGCAGCCGCTCCTCTTCTCGTTCAACCATCCGCTCGGCGCGTGCCCGGAGTGCAAGGGCTTCGGCAACGTTCTCAAGTACGACGAGGCGCGCGTGGTGCCCGATCGCACTCTCAGCCTCGCCGGCGGCGCCGTGGAGCCGTGGACGCATCCGTCCGGGCGCTGGTACCAGCGCGAGCTGATGAAGGCAGCGCGGCGGCTCAAGGTCGACACCGAGACGCCGTGGGACAAACTTCCCGCCCCGACGCGCGAGTTCGTCTACGCGGGCGACGGAAATTTTCCGGGCATCCACGGCTTCTTCGAGGAAGTCGAGTCGTACCGCTACAAGCTCCACGTGCGCGTGTTCCTCTCGCGCTACCGCAGTCAGTCCGTCTGCAAGGTCTGCCACGGCGCGCGGCTCAAGCCCGCCGCGCTCGCGGTGCGCGTGGCCGGGCTCACGATCGCCGAGTTCGCGGTGCTCACGATCGACGCCGCCGCGCGGCTTCTGGGCGATCTCGGCCTCACGGCGTGGGAAGCGGTCGTCGCGCGCGAGATCCTGCGCCAGCTCAACGCCAAGCTCACGTTCCTGCTGCGCGTCGGGCTCGGCTATCTCACGCTGTCCCGCCAGACGCGCACGCTGTCGGGCGGCGAGGCGCAGCGGATCAATCTCGCGAACCAGCTCGGGTCGCAGCTCGTCGGCACGCTCTACGTGCTGGACGAGCCGTCCATCGGGCTGCACGCGCGTGATACGGCCCGGCTCACCGATCTCTGCCGCGAACTCGCCCAGGCCGGCAACACGGTGGTGGTCGTCGAGCACGACCGCGAGTTCATCGGCGCGGCCGATCACATCGTCGAGCTCGGACCGGGCTCGGGCGAGCGCGGCGGCGAGATCGTCTTCAACGGCTCGCAGGCCGAGTTCCAGAAGGCGACGCACTCGCTGACCGCCCGCTATGTCTCGGGCCGCGAGACGATTCCGGTGCCGCCGTTCCGGCGCAGCGGGCGTCGCGTGCTGACGCTCGCCGGAGCCCGCCAGCACAACCTCAAGGACGTCACGCTTCGGGTGCCCCTGCACACCCTGACCGCGGTGTCCGGCGTCTCGGGCTCGGGGAAATCCACGCTGGTGCACGACACGCTCTACCGCGCCGTGGCCCGCGTGTTCAAGACGGAGTTCGCGCCGCCCGGCGCCTACGACACGCTCGCCGGCATCGAATACCTCAAGGGCGTCCGGCTCATCGACCAGGAGCCGATCGGTCGCACGCCGCGCTCGAACCCGATCACGTACGTGAAGGCGTTCGACGAGATCCGCAAGCTGTTCGCGGCGCTGCCGCGGGCCAAGGCGCTCGGGCTCGACTCAGGGGCGTTCTCGTTCAACGTCCAGGGCGGCCGCTGCGAGTCGTGCCAGGGCGACGGCTTTCAAAAGCTCGAAATGTATTTCTTCGAGGATGTCTACGTCGCCTGCCAGGAATGCGAGGGGCGGCGCTACCGGCCCGACGTGCTCGGGGTGAAGCTCCGCAACCGCAGCATCGCCGACGTGCTGCAGATGACGGTCGACGAGGCCGTCGACTTCTTCGCCGCGCAAAGCGGCCTCGCGCGCCGCCTGCAGACCTTGCAATCCGTCGGCCTCGGCTATCTTCGGCTCGGCCAGGCCGCGACGACCTTGTCGGGCGGCGAGGCGCAGCGGCTGAAGATCGCCGCCGAGCTCGGCGCCCGCGCGACCGGGGAGATGCTCTACATCCTCGACGAGCCGACGACCGGCCTGCACCTCGACGACGTCAAGAAGCTCCTGGGCGTGCTGAACCGGCTGGTCGACGCGGGCAACACGGTGCTGGTCGTCGAGCATCACCTCGACGTGATCAAATCGGCGGATTACGTCGTCGACCTGGGCCCCGAGGGCGGCGAGGACGGCGGCGAGATCGTCGCCGAGGGCGCGCCCGAGACGATCGCCCAGACGCCCGGATCGTATACGGGGAAATTCCTCGCGGAGCTCCTTCCCCGGCCCAACGGCAAGCACCACCATTCCTGAGCGAGACTCCGTGGACCGCGAGACCACCCCGACCCAGCTCTTCGTCGTCGCCCGAAGCCGTCCCGAGCTCTACGAATATTTGAAGTCCCGTCATGCCGGAGACGCAAGCGTCGCCGTCGTCCTCGATCGCCGGCTCGCGACGCGGCGTCGCCGGCCGCTGGCCGCAGCGGCCG
>DATEMW010000411.1:0-9342 GCA_035275385.1 Candidatus Methylomirabilota bacterium
CCGGAAGAGGCCTGGGATCTGGTGCTCGACGTGAACCTCAAGGGCACGTTCCTGATGAGTCGCGCCGTCATCCCGCACATGCTCGCCCGCAAGAGCGGGCGCATCATCAACATGGCGTCGGTCTCGGGCAAGCGGGGCACGCCGCGGCGCGGCGCCTACACCGCGTCGAAGTTCGGCGTGATCGGGCTCACGCAGGTTCTGGCGCAGGAGCTCGGGGCGCACGGGATCACCGCGAACGCGATCTGTCCCGGCAGCGTCGACACGAGCCGCCGCGAGTCGACCTCCCGGCGCGAGCGCGCGCTGGCCGCGCAGCAGCCGGGCGCGCCGGTGCTCGGCGTGCCGCCGACCGGACGCGTCGCGCGCCCCGACGACATCGCGCGGCTCGCGTTGTTCTTCGCCTCATCGGCGAGCGACCACATCACCGGCCAGGCGTGGAACGTCGACGGCGGGTCCGTGATGAGCTGATGGTAATCTCTTCCACCATCCGCGAGAACGTGACGTCGTGACCGCGCTCAACACGTCGAACGAATCATCCTGGCGGCAGATGATCGCCGAGATGCACGGCTCCGGCCGGCAGGCGGTGCTCGCCATTACCGGAGGCGGCACCGGCGCGATCGCCGAGCTGCTCCGCGTGCCCGGCGGCTCGCGCCTGCTGCTCGAGGCGCTCGTCCCGTACGACGCGCGATCGCTCGCCTCGTTCCTCGGCGGTGAGCCCGAGCAGGCCTCCAGCGTCGAGACGGCCGTGGCGATGGCTCAGCGCGCTCGCGAGCGCGCCGGGAAGCTTGCGCCAACCGGCACTCAGCTGATCGGCCTGGGCGCCACGGCAGGGCTCGTGACGGATCGGCCGCGACAGGGCGAGCACCGCGCCCACATCGCCGTCGCCACCGCCGCCGGCACCGACCACTGCTCGATCGTGCTGGCCAAGGGCCGGCGCGACCGGCCGGGCGAAGAGGATCTGGTTGCGAGAGCCATCGTGCTATGGCTGGCTCGCGCCTGCGGCATCGCGGCGCTGTCGCCGCGGACCTTGCTGGACGACGACGAGCGCTACAGCGAGGCGGTCGTGCAGACCGGCGATCTCGTGGATCAGCTTCTGGCGGGGAGCCTCGCGCGGGTGACGGCGTGGCCGGACGGCCAGCTGGCGCAGGGGGCGTCGGCACCGAGCGTCGTGCTGCCGGGCTCGTTCAACCCGCTCCACGCCGGGCATCTTCTCCTCGCGCGCGTCGCCGAGGACATCCGTCAGCAGCCGGTGGCGTTCGAGATTTCCGTGATCAACGTCGACAAGCCGCCGCTCGCGGCGGGCGAAGTGCGGACCCGTCTGGCACAGTTCGCGTGGAAGTCGCGGGTCGAGCTCACGCGCGCCCCGACCTTTCTCGAGAAGTCGCGCCTGTTCGGCGGCGCCACGTTCGTGATCGGCGCCGACACCGCCGAGCGCTTGGTGGCCGAGCGCTACTATGGCGGCGACGCCGAGCGCATGGGCGCGGCGCTCCAAGAGATCGCCGATCGGGGCTGCAGCTTTCTCGTCGCCGTACGGGTCGACGGCAGCGGGCGCGTACGCTCCCTGGCCGACGTCGCCGTGCCTCAGCGCTTCACGCGGCTCTTCACGGCCATTCCGGAGGGCCGCTTCCGTCTCGACTCTTCGTCGTCCGACATCAGGGCCCGGCGCCAGACCGCACCCTGATCAGGCGCGCAGCGGCGGTCGGCCGAGCACCAGATCGGCCGCTTTTTCCGCGATCATCATCACGCAGGCGTTGATGTTGCCGGAGACCAGATCCGGCATCGCCGAGGCGTCGACGACTCTGAGCGCCTCCACGCCGCGCACGCGCAGCGCCGGGTCGAGGACGGCGTCCTCTCCGTCGCCCATCGCGCACGTCGCACACGGATGATGCGCCGTGATCGCCGTGCGGCGCACGAACGCGTCGATCTCGGCATCGGTGCGGCACTCGTGGCCGGGCGAGGTTTCGCGGCCGCGAAAGCCGTCGAGCGCCTTTCGTCCCGCGAGGTCTCGCCCGAGCTTCACACCTTCGCGGATCGTCCGCACGTCCGACTCCGTGGCCAGGAAGTTCTGCGTGATGCGCACGGGCGCGCTCGGATCCGAGGACGAGAGCCGCACGACGCCGCGGCTCTCGGGATGCAGCATCACGGGGCGCAGGCCGAAGCTGTCCTCGTAGGCCGGCCGGATGCCCGGGAACCAGGGATGAGCGCGCGCCGGCGCCCCGCGGAACAGGAACTGGATGTCGGGCACCGGCAGATCGCGACGCGTCTTCAGAAATGCGTGCAGCCGGCTCGGGAGCACGGTCCCCGGCCCGGTGCCGAGCAGGTACGCGCGCGTCATGTTGAGCGCGGTTCGATCCAGCCGCATCTCGCCATGAAACGGCCCGCGGCCCAGGCGGGCGTGGTGCACGTCGACCGAGAGGTGATCCTGGAGGTTCTTGCCCACGCCCGGCAGGCTCACCGCGGGCGCGATGCCGACCTCGCGAAGGTGCTCGGGCTCACCGATGCCCGACAGCATGAGCAGCTGCGGTGTGTTGAACACGCCGCCGGCAAGCAACACCTCGCGCGTCGCGGCGACGCGCTGGAGCCGTCCGGCTCTGGCGTATTCGATACCGGTCGCGCGCCGTCCGTCGAGCAGCACGCGCGTCGCGAGCGCGTGTGTCTCGACCGTCAAGTTGGGCCGTCCGAGGGCCGGCCGCAGGAAGGCGGCCGCGGCGCTGCAGCGGCGCCCGTTCTTGATCGTCCACTGGCTGTGCCCGAAGCCTTCAGGCTCCTTGCCGTTGTAGTCCTCGGTGTAGGGCCAGTCCGCTTCGCGCGCGGCGGCGAGCCAGGCGTCGAAGAGGGGATCGCGGTTGCGCGAATCGATGACGGACAGCGGGCCGTCGCCGCCTCGCCACGCGTTCTCGCCCCGCTCCCACGTCTCGCATCGCTTGAAGTAGGGCAAGACGTCGGCGTACGACCAGCCGCGGCAGCCGTTGAGCGCCCAGCGGTCGTAATCGCCGGGATGGCCGCGGACGTACGCCATCACGTTGATCGAGGAGCTGCCGCCCAGCACCTTGCCGCGCATCGCCTCGATCCGGCGGCCGTCGAGCCGCGGCTCGGGCTCGGTGTCGTAGCCCCAGTCGAACAGCCGGCGCTCCCAGATCTTGCCGAGCCCGATCGGCACGTGGATCAGCGGGTGGGTATCCCGGCCGCCCGCCTCGAGCAGCAGGACGCGTATGGTGGCATCGGCGGTGAGCCGGTACGCGAGCACGCAGCCCGCGGAGCCGGCGCCGACCACGACGTAGTCGTAGGCGTTACGATCGGCCATGGCTACGCGGGGCGAGCCCGCGAAATCGGAGGGTGACGATGGCGACGTTCGAGACCGCTCCCGGCGTGCAGCTCCACTACCGCGTCGACGACTTCACCGAGCCCTGGACCGAGCCCGCGACGATCCTCTTGCTGCACGGCAACGCCGAGAGCAGCCGGGCCTGGTACGCGTGGGTCCCGCTGCTGGCGCGGCGCTTCCGCGTGGTGCGGCCGGACATGCGCGGCTACGGCGAGTCGACGCCGATGCCGCGCGATTTCAAGTGGTCGCTCGACGTCGTCATCGACGACTATGCGCGTCTGATGGACTCGCTCGGCGCCCGGCGCTTCCACCTGGTCGGCGCCAAGATCGGCGGGATCATCGCACGCGCCTTCGCCGCGCGCCGCCCGGAGCGGGTGGCCACGCTCACGGTGGTCGGCTCGCCGCCGCCCTTGCGCCGTGGCGCCGAGGGGATTCCGGCGCTGACCGAAGAATTCGAGACCAAGGGCGTCGAGCACTGGGCGCGTCGCACGATGGCCGGACGCCTCGGCGAGCGCTTTCCCGCCGCGGGCGTCGAGTGGTGGATCAAGTTCATGGGCCGCACGCCCGTGTCGACGATCGTCGGCTTCAACGCCGCGATCAACTACTCCGACATCCGCGCGGACTTGCCGAGGATCGCCTGCCCGACGCTCGTGATCACCACGGACGGCAGCGGTCTGGCGTCGGTGGACGAGACGCGCGCGTGGCAGGCGACGATCCGCGGCTCCGAGCTCCTGGTGATCCCCGGCAATTCCTTCCACGTCGCAGCGAGCGATGCCGAGCGCTGTGCGCGGGCGACGCTCGACTTCATCGACCGCCGCGGCGGGGCGTGAGCGCGACCTCCCGGAGCCCACGCGCTACCTGACCTCGACGAGCTCCACCGCCTCGCGGCTCGGACCCTCGATCATGACCGCGCGCGTGTGGCCGAGCCGATAGGGCTCCTCGAGGAAGCGCACGCTCTCGCCGCGCAGCTTGGCGATCCACGCGTCGAGATCGGCGACCGCGAGCGCGATGTGGTCGTACAGCTGGCCGCGTGGGCTCGCGAGCGGCTTGTCGTCCTGACGCATGTAGCACGGCAGCGCGACGTCGCCGAACACGACGGCGGCCGACGGGGAGCGGAACATCCCTTGACGTTCGAGCGCGGGCCAGGAGCGCTCGGCTCCGCGCGGCACCTGGCACGTGCTCTCCGTCATTCCCGCCGGGGTCGTACGCCCGGCGTAGACCGGCGCGTTGAGATGATGCTGGTACCAGAGCTGAGCGCAGAACGGATCGTCGTGGAACATGTGGACGTGGTTGAAGCGCTCGGCCGGATGGTTGCCCGCGTATTCGACCAGCGCGTCGTCCGGGCCTTGCATGTACCCGAAGCCACCGCTGCGCGCGGGCTGGATGCCGTTGGCCTTGGCCTCGGCGATCTGCGCCCGCGTGCGCCCGGGGACGCCGCCGGTACCCGGCCACGTATCGCTGCTGATGAACACCTCGCCGCCCTCGTCGGTGGTGTAGAGCGGAAGAAGCTTGAGGTTCTTGCGGGTCTTGTAGGTGTCGAGGCTCTTGCGCGTGTCGGTCACGTGCCAGCCGAAATGCCAGATGGCGCTCTGCGGCGATGTCGGCGGCGGCGTGGCGACCTTCGTGAACAGGACCAGCACGTCGTTGGGCGCCGCGAGCGCGGTGAAGCCGCCCCAGCTCGTCTTGGTACTCCGCGGAAAATGCTCGACGTAGAACGCGACCGCCGCGTCGGGATCGACCGAGTTCAGATGCAGGTGATGAAAGCCTGGTGTCGGCAGCATAGCGTTCTCTCCTGTGGCGCGCCGGTCGCGGCGCGACCGTGTTCCGCGAGCGCCCCGATTTAGCCAGCAAAGCGGGCGGCGATCAAGTCACCCCGCGCCGGCGCCGCGGCGGCATTCCGTGCCCGCACGCATCGGAGTATCATCCCGATAACGACTGACCCGGAGGGCGCCCCATGTCGAGCAACGGACACAACGACCCCAAGAAGCTCCGCGCGAGCCTGAAGCATCCGATCATCGACGCCGACGGCCACTGGGCCGAGTTCGCCCCGCACATGCGCGAGGAGTTCCGGAAGATCGGCGGCGACACGGCCGTCGAGGCGCTGGCGATGGCCAGCGCGCGCATCCCGAACTCGCTCAACATGTCAGTCGCCGAGCGCCGTCGCCGCCGGATCGGGCAGGAGGCGTTCTGGTTCCTGCCGACCAAGAACACGCTGGACCGCGCGACGGCGATGATGCCGCGCCTGCTCTACGAGCGCCTGGACGACCTCGGCCTGGACTTCTCCGTGATCTATCCGACCGCCGGGCTCGGCTACTACCGTCTGCCGCCGGACAAGCTCCGGCGCGCGCTGTGCCGCGCCTACAACGTGTTCACGATGGATCAGTTCCGTCCGTACAGCGACCGGCTCATTCCGGCGGCGATCATTCCGATGTACACGCCCGAAGAGGCGATCGAGGAGCTCGAGTTCGCGTCGAAGCAGCTCGGCTACAAGGTCGTCATGATGGGGAGCCTGATCCGCCGTCCGATCCAGGCGCTGGTCGAGGAGCACCCGGACGCCGCGAAGTTCGTCGAGTGGTACGACCCGATCGCGATCGACAGCATCCACGACTACGATCCGGTCTGGGCCAAGTGCCGCGAGCTCCGCATCTCGCCGAGCTTCCACAACGGCGCGCGCTCGATCCTGCTCCGCAACTCGCCGTCGAACTTCTGCTACAACCACATCGGCCACTTCGCCTCCGCCAGCGAGGCGATGGCCAAGTCGATCTTCCTGGGCGGCGTCACGCGCCGCTTCCCCGAGATCAATTTCGCCTTCCTGGAGGGCGGCGTGGGCTGGGCGTGCTCGCTCTTCGCCGACCTCATCGGGCACTGGGAGAAGCGCAAGCGCGACGCGCTCGAGAACACGAACCCGGCGCGCTTGGACCGGACGAAGCTGCTCGAGCTCGCCGAGAAGTACGGCAAGCCGACCGTGATCGAAGCGGTCCGCCGCGGCGAGGGGCTCGACGACAACGGCGACGGCACCGGCGGCGTCGAGGACCTCGACGACTACTCGGCGTGCCGGATCACCAGCAAGCAGGACTTCAACGACCTCTACGTGAAGCGCTTCTTCTTCGGCTGCGAGGCCGACGACCCGATCAACGCATGGGCCTTCAACAAGAAGGCGAACCCGATGCGCGTTCGGCTGAACGCGTTCTTCAGCTCCGACATCGGCCACTTCGACGTGCCCGACATGACCGAGGTCGTCCCTGAGGCGTACGAGCTGGTCGAGCACGGGCTCCTCGACGAGAACGACTTCCGCGATTTCGTGTTCGAGAATGCCGTGCGCCTCTGGGGCCAGCTGAACCCGGACTTCTTCAAGGGCACCGTGGTCGAGAAGCAGGCGGCGGAGGTACTGGCCCGGGGCAAATGAAGCGCCGGGTCGCGCTGATCGGCACGGGCGGCACGATCTCGTCGATCGGCCGCGACAGCCTCGATCTGTGGGAGTACATGGACACGAGCCGCAAGGCGGAGCCGGCGGAGCTCCTCCAGCGGTTCCCCGAGGTTGCGGCGGCCGCTGACGTTATTTCCGTCGGCTTTCGCTCGGTGGGTAGCACCGCGATCGGCCCGGCCGAATGGCTGGCGCTCACCGCCGCGGTGCACGAGGCCGTCGACCGCCAGGCGCCGCTCGACGGTCTCGCAATCACGCATGGGACCGCGACGCTCGAGGAGACCGCCTACTTCCTTCACCTCACGCTGAAGAGCGACGCCGCCGTCGTGCTGGTGGGCGCGCAGCGTCCGGCGAGCGGCTTGAGCTCCGACGCCGGGCTCAATCTCCTGAACGCCGTCCGCGTCGCCGGATCGCGCGAGGCGCGCGGCCTCGGCGTGCTCGTGCTCCTGAACGACGAGATCCAGAGCGCCCGCGACGTCACGAAGTCGTCGACCCTGCGCCTGGAGGCGTTCCGCAGCCAGGATCTCGGCATGCTGGGCTACGCCGATCCGGACGGGCGGGTCGCGATCTACCGCAGGCCGACGCGCCGCCACGCGCCCGACACAGAGTTCGACGTGCGCGGCCGCACCGAGCTGCCGCGTGTCGACATCGCGGCCTCGTACGCCGGGGCCGACGGCACCGCGATCCGAGCCTTCGTGGCCGCCGGCGCTCGCGCGATCGTATCGGCGTCGCTGCCGCCCGGCGTCGTGACACCATCCGAGACCGAGGCCCTGGTGGACGCGCGCAAACGAGGCGTCCTGGTCGTGATATCGAGCCGGGCGGGGAGCGGGCGCGTCCTGCCGCGCACGGTTCTTCGCCGTCAAGACCTGGTCGTCGCCGACAACCTCACGCCGCAGAAGGCGCGCATTCTCGCGATGCTGGCCTTGACCCGCACCAACGATCCGGGCGAGGTCCAGCGCATGTTCGACGAGTATTAGAAGCGCTGGCCAATCCGGACCACGTGTCCGGAATGTTCCGTCCGGCCAGAAACACACCACGGCCGTTTCCGGCCTGAATCGCGTAACCCATTGAAGATACGAGCGATTCCGTTCGGCATCGACTTTGCCCTAGTACCAGGGCATGAACAAATTGGGGACCCGGTCCCTGATGGCCCTGACGGTGGCGGCGGTTGCCGCGACCGCCACGCCGGCGGCCGCCCAGGTCTACAAGCGCACGGCCGCGGACGGGACCACGTACTTCACGAACATTCATCCAAACCCGACGACTCAGCGGGCGTCCTATACGCAGGCCGTGAGCCGCGAGCCCCAGCGCCCGTCCTCGACCGACTACGGCATCTACTCGCGTGAGATCGCCGAGGCGTCGGCGCGGTACGGAGTGCCGGAGCGCCTGATCTGGGCGGTCATCCGGGTCGAGTCGGGGTTCGATCCGCGCGCGGTGTCGCCCAAGGGCGCCCGCGGGCTCATGCAGCTGATGCCGGAGACCGCGGCGATGCTCGGCGTGCGGGATGCGTTCAATCCGCGCGAGAACATCCACGCGGGCACGCGCCATCTGCGCGGCATGATGGAGCGCTTCCGCCACGATCTGCCGATGGCGATCGCGGCGTACAACGCGGGCGACAAGCCTGTGGCGACGTTTCGCGGTATTCCGCCGTATCCCGAGACGCGTGAGTACGTGGCGCGCGTGCTTCGTCTCTATGGCGCGCCGCTCGCGTGGGAGCTGCAGGGAAGCGGGATCCAGCAGGTGGTCGGCCGGGACGGCAGCGTGACCTACACGAACGTCTCGCCGCGCCGGACGGCAGCGCTTCAGGGCCGGTAGTCGGACTCACCTCGCAGCAAGATCCGCTCGTGAAAACAGAAAGGAGGCGGCACGGGCCCGCCTCCTTTTCGGATGAAACGCGAGAGCTTACTTCGCCTTGACTGCGAAATGCGCCCGGCGGTTCTTGCTCCAGCAGTCCTCGCTGGCCTCGGTGCACATCGGGCGCTGCTCGCCGTAGCTGAGCACGGAGATCCGGTTGGCCCGGACGCCGCGCGAAACCAGATAGTTCATCGACGCCTTCGCCCGGCGCTCGCTCAGCGCGAGGTTGTAGTCGGGCGTTCCGCGCTGGTCGGCGTGCCCTTCGATCAGCACGAGCCAGCCGGGATTGGCCTTCATCAAGTCCGCGTTCTGATCGAGCAGCTGCGCGTCTTCGGTACGGATCTCGTAGGAATCGAACTCGAAGCGGATGTCCCGGAGGTCCGTCTTGGCGGTGAATTCCTTCGGGTTGACCCTGGCGGCGGCGCCCGTCGAGCCGCCGGAGCCGTAACGATCGGCGGCCGCGGACCCGACCGCACGACCTCCATCTGTGGTTCCAGTAGGTGAGGGTGCCGACGAAGAGTCGGACTGGGCGTTCGGCGTCAGCGCGCATCCGGCAAGAACGGGCACCGACGCCAGCATCAGGACGAGAGCGATCTGAGAGTAGCGCTTCACGTGAGTTCCTCCCTTCCGCGAGCCCTTGGATGGGGCCGCGATTCGGTCGCGGGCCGCGGGCGCAAAAGCAAAATGCACATCCGGTGCCCGAGGCGCAGACGGGCCGGATGTGGTGCAATATCCGCGAATTAGC
>DATEMW010000412.1:0-2667 GCA_035275385.1 Candidatus Methylomirabilota bacterium
CTTCTACATCGTGACCGAGCCGATGGCCGGCGTGACGCCGGACCTGCCGGTGCTGCGCGACACCGACGGCTACATCTACGTGCGCGAGGAAGTCGGCGGCCTGCTCATGGGCGGCTTCGAGCCGGTCGCGAAGCCCTGGGGAATGGGCGGCATCCCGGCCGATTTCAGCTTCTCGCTCTTGCCCGAGGACTGGGAGCACTTCCAGGTCCTGATGGAGCAGGCGATCATCCGCATCCCGGCGATCGAGGCGGCGCCGGTACGACGCCACGTCAACGGCCCCGAGAGCTTCACGCCTGATGGCCGCTACCTCCTGGGCGAGGCGCCGGAGTGCGAGGGCTTCTATGTCGCGGCCGGGTTCAACTCGATCGGCATCGCCTCGGGCGCCGGCGCGGGCCGCGCCGTGGCCGAGTGGATCGTGGGCGGCGAGCCGCCGATGGATCTCTGGGACGTCGACGTCCGGCGCGTGGCGCCCTTCCAGGGCAACGCGCGCTACCTGCGCGACCGCACCGTCGAGATGGTCGGCGCGCTCTACGCGATGCACTGGCCGTTCCTGCAGCCGGTGACCTCGCGCGGCGTCCGCAAGAGCGTGCTCCACGACCGGCTCGCCGGCCGCGGCGCGTGCTTCGGCGTCGTGATGGGCTGGGAGCGCGCCAACTGGTACGCGAAGCCCGGCATGGAGCCGGCCTATCGTTACAGCTACGGGCGCCAGAACTGGTTTCCGTGCGCGGCCGAGGAGCACCGCGCCGTGCGCGAAGCCGTCGGCCTCTTCGATCAATCCTCGTTCTGCAAGCTCCGGCTGGAGGGCCCTGACGCGCTCGCCGTGCTCCAGCGGCTCTGCGCCAACGACGTCGACGTGGCGCCCGGCCGGCTCGTCTACACGCAGATGCTGAACGCGCGCGGCGGCATCGAGGCAGACCTGACCGTCACCAGGCTCGCGGCCGACACGTTCATGATCGTGACGAGTGCGGCGGCCTCCACGCACAACGCCCACTGGATCCGGCGCCATCTCGGCGAGTCGCGGGCCGTCCTCACCGACGTGACCTCCAGCGAAGCGGTGCTGGGCGTGATGGGGCCGCGCTCGCGCGAGCTCCTGGCTCGATTGACCGACGCCGATCTGTCGAACGCCGCGTTCCCATTCCTCTCGTCGCGGGAGATCTGGCTCGCCTCGGCTCCCGTGCGCGCGGCGCGGGTCACCTATGTCGGCGAGCTCGGCTGGGAGCTCTACGTGCCCGCCGAATTCGCCGGCAGTGTCTATGACGCGGTGGTCGCGGCCGGCGAGGATCTCGGGCTCCGCCATGCCGGCTATCACGCGATGGACTCGCTGCGGATCGAGAAGGCATATCGCTCGTGGGGGCACGACCTCGGGTGCGAGGACACGCCGCTCGAATCCGGGCTCGGCTTCGCGGTCCGCTGGGACAAGCGCGGCACATTCATCGGGCAGGACGCGCTGCTCGCCCAGCGCGAGAAGCCGCTCACGCGACGGCTCGTGGTCTTCGTCCTGGACGACGCCGAGCCGCTCCTGTATCACGACGAGCCGGTCTGGCGCGACGGCGCGCTCGTGGGTCGCATCGCCTCGGGCGCCTACGGCCACACCGTCGGCCGGTCAGTCGGACTGGGCTGGGTCTCCCATCCAGACGGTGTGACCGACGCGTTCGTCACGAGCGGCCGGTGGGAGATCGAGATCGCCTGCGAGCGTCGGCGTGCCCGCGCTCAGCTCGCGCCGCCCTACGACCCCAAGTCGCTCCGCGTCCGGGCCTGACCCGGCGAAGCGGCCACACGAGCTGCTCGGTGTCTCGGCCGACGCCGATCAGGCGAAGGCGAAGGCGCGGGCCGGATTCTCCACGAGCAGCCGCCTGAGCCCAGGGTCGTCGACGCCCTTGGCGCGCAGGCGAGGCACCACGTTGACGAGCAGGTGGTGGTAGCCGTAGCCGCCGTACTTCACGAGCGAGGTCTTGTACGCGATGTCGTGCGACATCAGGATCTGACTCTGACGGCCGGCGGCGATCAGCGCGAGCACGTGGGCCATGCGCCCGGCGTCGTTGGGCATGTCGAAGCTCGGATTGTAGGGGTAGTACGAATTCTCCATCCCGAACAGGTCGTACTCGAGCCAGATGCCGGTCTGGGCGAGGTCGATCACCGCGCGCACGTCGCTGATCGTGCGGCAGATGTGGCACATGATCGTGCGCGAGAGATCGCCGCCGTTCTTCTGGACGAACTCCGCGAGCTGCATGGGCATGTCGGGATGGCGCCCGGGGTGGATCATGAGCGGCGCGCCGGTCTGCCGCTGGGCGGCAATGGCCGCGCGCAGCACCTTGCGCTCGTTTTCGGTCCACGGGTGCGTGGTGCCGATCTCCCCGATGAGCCCGGAGCGCACGCCGGTGTCGCCGACACCCGTCGTGACGTCGGCGATCATCTCCCGGGCCAGCTCGTCCTCCGTGCGGCGGTCCATGTCGGGTGGGTGGGACGCGCCGACGTAGTAGCCGGCGCCCATGACCACGTTGAGCCCGGTGGCGCGGGCGACGCGGACCAGGGCCAGGGGATCGCGGCCGAGGGTCTTCGGCGTCGGGTCGACGACGGTCTGGCCGCCGGCCCGTTTGAAGAGCGCGATCTCGTCCTGGGCGACCTGCTCGTCGAGCAGGCGGAGGTTGTCGAGGTTGGCGTTGAAGT
>DATEMW010000413.1:0-23109 GCA_035275385.1 Candidatus Methylomirabilota bacterium
GCCGCGGGTCTTCCTGGAAGTTGTCGGGCGGAAGCGCGTTGTCCTCGGAGCCCACGAACGTGTCGAAGAAGCGCCAGGTCCTCCGCGCCGTGGCCAGGAGGCGCTCGCGCTGGTCGAGGCTCAGCTGCTCGGGAGGCCGCGTGTCCCGGGGGCGGCTGATCCAGCGGGCCACGGCGGGCGAGAGACACCACAGCACGGCGAAGGTCACCGAAACCAGCTGAACATGTCCGGTCGAGACGGCGGCGACCAGCACGGCGATGACCGCCAGCGCGACGGCGCCCCACATTTCGGCGTACGTTCGGGCGAGATCGAGGCTCGCGCTCGATTTCACCTGGGCGGCGGAGACCCATTCGAGCATCCGCCGGCGCGTCACCACCAGCCGCAGCAACGTCCGGACGACGGCGTCGGCCATGAGCCACGCCTGGTGCGCGAGCAAGACGACGCCGAGCGTGATGTGCGCGCCGGCGAGCGCCAGGGTTTCGCCGAGGCCTCGCAGATACGCGCGCTTGGATCCGCCGGGTCGATTGGGGATGAGGTTGGTGGACACCGGGACGAGTGCCGGCACCGCGAGGCACACCAGTACGAGCTTGGTCCAAACGGCCGCCGCGGCCGACGGCAACGCCCAGGCGATCACGAGCGTGAGATATGCGGCCGGAGCCGAGAGCGTTCGCCGCAGGTTGTCGAGCATCTTCCAGCGGCCGATCGTCGGGATCCGTGCCCGCGAGGCCCCGAAGCCGGCGGAGCCGCGGATCAGCCACGGCAAGAGCTGCCAGTCGCCGCGGGCCCAGCGATGCTGCCGCGCCGCGGCGACCTGGTAGCGAGCCGGGAAGTCCTCGAAGAGCTCGATGTCCGTGACGAGCGCGGCGCGGGCGAAGAGACCCTCGAACAGGTCATGACTCAGGAGCGTGTTGTCCGGCACGCGGCCCTCGAGCGCGCGCTCGAACGCGTCAACGTCGTAGATGCCTTTGCCGGTGTACGAGCCCTCGGCGAAGAGGTCCTGATAGACGTCCGAGACGGCGGCGGAATACGGATCGATGCCGGCAGGCCCGGAGAACACCCGCCGAAACAGCGAGCCCTCGCGCTCGCTCGGCAAGGTCGGCGCGATGCGCGGCTGCAGGATGCCGTACCCCTCGACGACACGGCCCTCGCGCGGCTCCAGGCGCGGGCGGTTGAGCGGGTGGGCGAGCGTACCGACCAGACGCGCCGCGGCGCCGCGCGGCAGCTGCGTGTCGGCGTCGAGCGTGATCACGAAACGGATCCCCGACGGCACGGTGACCTGATCGAGGAGGAACGAGGTATCGGTCGCCCCGCGCAGGAGGCGATTGAGCTCGTGCAGCTTGCCGCGCTTGCGCTCCCAGGCCATCCAACGCCCTTCGCTCTCGCTCCAGAGCCGCCGCCGGTGCAACAGATAGAAGCGCGCTTCACCGCCCTCGGCCGGCCCGTGCCGGCGGTTGAGCTCGGCGATGCCCGCCTGCGCGTCGGCGAGCAGCGCCTCGTCGTCGGGCGCGTGCTCCTGCGGCGCGTCGGTCCAGTCGGACAGAAGGGCGAACCGCAGCTGACCGTGGTCGTTGGCGAGGTAGTGGACGCCCAGGTGCGCGATCTGCTCGGCGATCTGCGCCCGCCCCGTCAATAGGGTCGGCACGACGACGATGGTCTTCAGCTCCGGCGGCACCCCGTCGGCCAGCTCGAGCCGCGGGAGCGCGCGCGGCGGGAAGAGCTCGACGACCGCGCGGTTGACGAGTGCGGTGGCCGCGTCCGAGGCGGGAAGCGCGGCGAGCGCCGCCAGGATGACGATGAGCACGGTGCTCAGGCCGAGTCCGTGCGTGAACAGGATCGGCAGGCACAGGAGAAAGGCGGTGACGATCGCGATCGAGCCGAGATAGCTCCACGTGGCCGAGGCCATGTAGGCGCGGACGAGCCGCTGTCGGATCGAGACGCGGTAGCCGAGCGCCTGCTCGAGGCTCGGCCGGCCCTTGGAGATCAGGTAGTAGCCGAGATCCTCGGTGCGGCGCTCCCGCCCGCCGGCCGAGGCCAGCGCCTGTCGTGCGACGTCGATCTCCGAGCGCCCCGAGCCGCGCGCGAGGTCTTCGACCGCGTGGCGATAACGGTCGCGCGTCGCGAAGTCCATCGCGGCGTATTCGCTCTCGGCGCGGAAGAGGCGGTCGACGAGACTGATCTTCTCGACGAAGTCACGCCAGTCGAACGACGCCATCACGCGCAGGCTCGTGATGATGTTGCGCACCGTGACGTTGGCGGCGGCTTGCCGGTGGTGCTCGGCGCGGACCAGCTCGGGCGCGGAAGTCCCGCGCGCGGCCAGCCGCTCGTCGAGCCAGCGCGCCGCCGGCGTCGCGGCCGGATCCAGCTCGCGAAGACGCTGGGCCAGCCGCACGGCGAACGGCGTCGTCAGCGATGAATCTTCGATCGCGCGGAATGCCTGCGGATCGGCCGGGAGCCCGGACTGGCCGAGCAGCAGATTCGCGAGCCGGTCCGCTTCGAGCCGCGCGGCGCGGGCCTCGACGATCTGGACCGCCAGGCGCCGGAGGTTCTCGAGCAGGGTCAGCCGGAGCGCGATCGGCAGCGCCCAGATCTCACTGATGCGGAGCGCCTCGGTGCGCTGGAAGGCGAGGACGAAGCGCTGCAACGTGGCCGGGTCGAAGCGGCTGTCGGTGTGCGCGACGAACGTCCACGCCAGCTCGAGCGCGCGCGGCGCGCCGGCGAGTGGTCCTTCGTCGAGCGTCGGCAGCTTTCGGTAGAACCCGGGCGGCAGGTCGGTGCGGATCTCGTTGAGGACTTCCTCGAGGATGTAGAAGTTGTCGACGAGCCATTCGGCCGCCGGCGTCGTCATGCGCTCTTCGTTGATGACGGCGGCGAGCGTCCGGTAGCAGCGCAGCAGGACCCGCCCGTTCTCCCGGTTGCGCGAAAGCAAGCCCGGCTCCGGCTCACGGCTGGAAGAGACCTTGTGCCCGGCGATCGTCTCGGCCAACTCTTCGAGTCGCTCGACGCTCAGAAGCTCCGCGCGAATGGGCTCAGACCCGAACAAATTCATCGCTTCGCCCGTCGAAGTCGTGTGTCCACTTGATGACACTGGTAACCTTTACCAGGTAAGGAGTACCCGATCCAGGGGGTACGCCGAGCCGCCTTCAGGACGTGACCGGCGGGTTTTCGTGGACATCCCCGGATTGACCGGTGCACAGAAGTCTGGCATTTCAATTGCGAAAGGAACGCTTCGGGAGGAGCGTGAATGAGAACGGCAATTGGGTTGATCGTACTCGGGCTCGTCGGCGGCGTTGCACCGACCGGCCTGTCGGGTTTCACTCACGCTGCGCAAGTTCTTGCCGGCACAGCCGGCGCGCTGGTCTCCCTCGTGCTCTGCTGTCTCGGCGCCGGCGCGGCCGTCCGCGCCCTTTCGGCGTGGGCGCTCTCGGCGCCACGGGTCCATCCCAGGCCCGTCGTCGTGACCCGCTCCGCTCCGCGTACCATTTAGGTCCTTCGCCTCACCAGGCAAGTCGTTCGTCGGTCGGCTGCAACCCGCGTGCCTCTTGACCTCTCGCGGCGTCGCTGCTACACGTGGCCGCATGACGACCACTGCGAGACCACTCGACGGCGTGCGCGTGCTCGAGCTGGCCCGCTATCAGGCGGGCCCGCGTGGCGGAATGATTCTCTCCGATCTCGGAGCCGAGGTCATCAAGATCGAGCCGCCGGGCGGCGAAGAGACCCGCACGCACCCGCCGATGGTACGCGGCCAGAGCGTGTATTTCTCAGTCTACAACCGCGGTAAAAAGAGCGTCTGCCTGAACCTGCGCAACGCGCGCGGCCAAGAGGTGTTCGCCGCGCTGGTCAAGAAGGCGGACATCGTGCTCGAGAACTTCCGCCCGGGTGTCATTGCAAAGATGGGCTTCGGCTACGAGCGACTGCGCGAGCTGAATCCCGGCATCATCCTGGTGTCGGTCTCCGGCTTCGGCCAGTACGGGCCCTACACCGAGCGGCCGGCATTCGATCCGCTCGGTCAGGCGATGAGCGGGCTCATGACCTTGACCGGCCAGCGCGACGGCAAACCGATCGGCACGGCATCGTCGGTGGTCGATCGCTACACCGCGCTGCACGCGACGATCGGCACGCTCGCGGCGCTGCGCCATCGCGAGCGCACCGGCGAAGGGCAGGTGGTCGACGTGTGCCTGCTCGATTCGGCGCTGACGATGGTCGAGATTCCGACCTCGTACTATCTCGCGACCGGCGAGGAGGGCGGCGAAGGCGGCCGCCCGCCGTACAAGGCCAAGGACGGATACGTCGTGATCAGCGCGGGCGCGCGCGAGATGGCCGCGCGCCTCATGAAGCTGGTCGACGGCGGCGCCGGCAAGGGCGACGACGCGCCGCTTGTGGGAAGCTCCGGCCCCGACGCGCGCCGCGCGCGGATCGATGCGTGGTGCGCGGCGCACACGGTCGAGGAGATCTGCGCGGCGCTCGGCGAGGCCGGCATCCCGGTCGGTCCGGTGCGCACGATCCCCGAGGTCGCGCGCGATCCGCACCTGTGGGACCGTCAGATGCTGGTGAAGACGGACGACCCGGTGGCGGGCGAGATGTATCTGCCGGGCGTCACGATCAAGATGTCCAAGACGCCGGGCCGCATCGGCCCGGTGCCGACGCCCGGCCAGCACACCGACGAGATCATCTCGAGCGTGCTCGGCTACGACGCGGCCGCGATCGGCGGCCTCCGCAGCGCCGGCGCGATCGCCTAGCGCCACTCGCTACGTAGACGGCTCCACCTCGCGGCGAGTGGCTCAGCCCGGCCGAGCCACTCGGCCTGCGGGGCGCGTGACCACCTGATAGACTACGACCCGCTCGCGAGCGCGCGAGCACGCTCCATCAGCGAAAGGACACGCGATGAAATTCGGACTGCACTCCGTCAATCTCCACACCTGCGGCTATCCCGACGCCGCCGCGCGGATCGGCCGGGCGGCCGAGGCCGCCGGGTTCGAATCGCTCTGGGTCGCCGACCACGTGGTGCTGCCCGACCCGGCGATGCCCGGACGCCCGATGGCCCCAGACATGAGGCTGCTCGACCCGGTCGTGGCGCTCACGTTCCTGGCCGCGCACACGCAGCGCATCAAGCTGGCGACGGGCGTGATCATCCTGCCGCAGCGCCAGGCGGTGGTGCTGGCCAAGCAGCTCGCTTCGCTCGACGTGCTCTCGAACGGCCGGCTCATCTTCGGCCTGGGCGTCGGCTGGTGCGAGCCCGAGATGCGCTCGACCGGCGCGCCGTTCGCCGAGCGCGGGAAGGTGGCCGACGACTATCTAGCGGCCATGCGCGCGGTGTGGACGCAGCCCAAGCCGTCCTACAAAGGCGCGTACGTCGCGTTCGACGGCGTGCAGGCGATGCCGCGCCCGGTGCAGACGCCGGTGCCGATCGTGGTCGGCGGGCGCACGCCGCCCGCGTATCGCCGCGCCGTCACGCAGGGCCACGGCTGGTACGGCTTCGGCATGAGCGTCGACGACACGCAGAAGGTGCTCGCGTCACTGCGCGAGGCCGCGAAGAAGGTCTCGCGGCCGGCCGAGCTCGGACGGCTCGAGATCAGCATCACGCCGCCGGGCTACGACGTGCCCGACAAGGCGATGCGCGATGCGTATGCGGCCGCGGGTGTCGATCGATTGGTGCTGAGACCGCGGCCCGACCTGGACGCCGCGGCGCTGGAACGGTTCGCCGCCGAGACCGGGCGCGCGCTCGGTCTCTCGGCCGCGTGAGGGGGCATCCATGAAGATCGCAAAAGTCGAAGCGCTGCATTGCGACGGCGGCTGGCGGCCGTGGACGTTCGTGCGGGTCGAGACCGACACGGGGATCGTGGGCTGGGGTGAGTGCAGCGACAACCGGAGCCCGTACGGCATCGCGGGCTCGGTGCGCGACATGGCTGATTTGCTGATCGGCCAGGACCCTCGGCCGGTCGAGCGCCTCTACTGGGACATGCTGCGCCGGATGCGCCAGAACTACGGCGGCGTCTCGCACAAGGCGATGGCGGGCATCGAGCTGGCGCTGTGGGACATCAAGGCCAAGTCGCTCAACGTGCCGGTGTACGAGCTGTTCGGCGGGCCGATGCGCGATCGGATGCGCCTCTACTGGTCGCACTGCGGCACCACGCGGGCGCGGATGGGCCAATTTCTTGGCACGCCGCCGCTGAAGACCTACGACGACGTCGCGGCGCTCGGGCGCGAGGTGGTCAAGCGCGGGTTCACGGCGCTCAAGACCAACATGGTCATCCCCGGCGATCCGGCGACGGTGTACTTTCCCGGGTTCGCGAGCGGGATCAACACGACTGACGGCGCGCCGAGCGTCGAGATCCTCGAGGCGATCGACAGACTGATCGGCACCTTCCGCGAGTCCGTCGGTCCGAAGGTGGGGCTCTGTCTGGACCTGAACTACAACTTCCGCACCGAAGGCGTGCTGCGGATCGCGAAGCTGCTCGAGAAATACGACATGCAGTGGGTCGAGTACGACAACTGGGATCCGGACGCGCTCTTGCAGATCAAGCAGTCGACGACCACGCGGCTGGCCTCGTGCGAGAGCCTGGTGAGCTTGCGGCAGTACCGGCCGTTTCTCGAGAAGCACGCAGTCGACGTCGCGATCATCGACGTGCCGTGGAACGGCTTCTCGCAGTCCGTGCAGATCGGGCGCCTGGCCGAGGCGTGCGAGATCAATATCGCGCCGCACAACTACTACAGTCACCTGGCCGACCTGCACTCGCTGCATCTCTGCGCCGTGCTTCCCAACGTGCGCATCATGGAGATCGACATCGACGACGTGCCGTGGAAGGGCGCGCTCGTTACGAAGCAGCCGGTTATCCGCGATGGCCACATCTGGCTGACCGACGCGCCGGGCTGGGGAGCGGACATCGACGAGCGCGTGCTGCGCGAGCATCCTTGGCCGCGGCCGGGGGCCGGCGGGCAGCAGCTCTTCTACGGGATGGATCCCGGGCAGATGGCCGCGCGTCCGCGATAGTCCACGGATTCTCTGATGTGCCCAGCGCGATGGGCGCACTTGCCCACCGCGCTGGGCAGCGCGCCACGCTGAAGCCCCGCCGACAAGAGAAACGCGCGCGTCTTCGATAGCGTCGCGCGGCTCTCGTCTGGCATTGCCGCTGCACTTCGTCCGAGCATGCCTTGCTCGACGAACACCTCAATCGGTTCGCTCGCTCGTATTCCGCGCCCCGCCAGGCTCGTGGGCCTGGGTCTCCTGACGCTCTTGCCCTCTGCGGCTCACGCGCCGAGCGTTGCCGGCACACCCGCCGCGCTGGCGCCGGTCACGGTCTGGGCGCGCGGATTTCTCCAGCCGCGCGGCGTGGTCGTGAACGCCCAGGGCGCCGTCTTTGTCGCGGACCGCCTGGCCGGCACGGTGGCGCGCATCGCGCCGGACCAATCCATGACGGTCGTCGCGCGCGGGCTCGAGCGGCCGGTGGGGCTCGCGTTCGATTCGGAGGGACGCCTGCTCGTCGCCGAGGAGCGTGCCGGGCGAGTGACGAGACTGGAAACCGGCGGCGGGCGTACGACGATCGTATCGGGTATCAAGCAGCCGCGGTGGCTCGACGTGGCCGACGACGGGACGCTATTTATCGCGGCCCGTCGCCTGACGCGCGGTGCAGATCCGGAGCCGGACGACGAATCCGCCGAGCCCGAGGCGATTCTGGCGCTGACGACGACCGGGACGCTCACGATTTTCTTCGACGGGTTCCGCGCGCTTCGAGGCATCGCGGTCGACGACGGAGTGTTGTACGCGGCGACCGACGGCCGCCGCGGCGAAGGCCGGAGCGACGGCGTCGTGTTTCGGATTCCGATCCTGCCCGGCGCTCGGGCCGGCGCGCTGACCGCGCTCGGTCAGCCCGGGAACTTCGTGAAGCCGACCGGGCTGGGGCTGGATCGTCTGGGCGCGTTGTTGCTGACGACACAAGAGCTCAATACGGACGGACAGCGAACCTGGCGCACGGTCGCGAAGCTGCATCCGGGCGGACGGATCAGCTTGTTCGCCGCGGCGCTCGATCATCCACAGGGCCTCGCGCTCGATCCCGTGGGAAATCTGTACGTCGCCGACGGGCTCTCGGGCCGGGTTTTCCGCTTCGCGGCGCCGCCGCCTCCCGAGCTCGACCCGATGGCGACGATCACGAATGAGCCGTCGATCCGTGTGCGCGGCACCGCGTTGCCCTCATCGCGGCTCGACGGCCGGGTCGACGGCGCCGGCACTGTCTTCACGACGCAAGGCGGCGCCGGCGGCGGGTTTGCCCTGACCATCGCCCTCACGCCGAACACCGCGAACACGATCGAGGTGTTCGCGACCGCCCACCGTGGTGACGGCCTGACGAGCGCAGCCGCCGAAGCGACCGTCCGTCATGACGACGTCCCACCGGAGACCGCGATCACGAGCGGGCCGCCGAGCCCTACTAATTCGAGCAGCGCGACGTTCGCGTTCGCCGGGAGCGACGACGTGACGCCGGCCGGCGATCTTCGCTTCGCCTGGCGGCTCGACGGCCGGCCGTTCAGCGAATTCTCCGAGGCGCGCTCGATCACGCTGGCCGATCTCGGGGACGGCGCTCACTCGTTCCAGGTCGTGGCGCGCGATCGTGCGGGCAACGTGGATCCTTCTTCGGCGGCGCGTACGTTCACTGTCAGCCGATCTCAGATCGCGCTCGTCGAGCCCGCCCCCGGTGCCACCGTCGCGGCGGGGCCGCGGGTCATTCGCGGGACCTTGACGACTGGCGGGCGGGAGGTCGCCATCACCGTCAACGGCGTCGCGGCCGCGGTGCAAGGCGATGCGTTCGCCGCGCTCGTCACGCTGACCGAGGGCACGCCGAATCTCGAGATCGTCGTGACGGCAGCGGACGGTAGCTCCTCGAGCCACGAAGTGCCGGTGACGATCGTGCCGGGCGCGGATTTCTCGCTGCTGCTCATCGCCAGCCCACAGACCGGAGTCAGCCCTCTCACCGTGACGTTCTCGCTTCTCGGAGCGCCGGCGCTTGCCACCATCGAGGCCGACTTCGACGGCTCTGGCGCCGCCGAGCTGGCCGGCTCGAGTCTGGACGGGCAGGCGTTCACGTACACCCAACCCGGACTGTATGCCCCGCTCGTCACCGTCACCGACGCCCTGGGGCGCCGCACGACCGCGCCCGCCGTCGTCCAGGTCTTCGATCGCTCCGCCCTCGATGCGCTGCTGCAGTCAAAATGGACCGCGTTGAAAGATGCGCTGCGCCGAGGGGACGTCACCCAGGCGCTGACGCAGGTCTCTGCGCGGTCACGCCGCCGCTACGAGCCGGCCTTCAACGCGCTGGCGCCGGACCTTCCATCGATTGACTCCATCCTGACCGACGTCAGATTCCTGCGTGCCCGGGGCCCTGAAGCGATCTTCGAGATGAGCCGGTCCGACGCGGGAACGCTCAAATCATTCGAAGTGCGGTTTCACGTCGACGCGGACGGCTTCTGGCGTCTGCGGTCGTTCTGACGATGCGAACGTCCGTAGTGCCCATGTTGTGCGCGGTGCTCGCGCTGCATATGTCGCCGGGTGTCACTGAGGCCGCCGGGCCGTGGAAGGCGCAGGTGGTCGATGCCGAGACGAAGCAGCCGCTCGAGGGTGTGGTGGTGCTGGCCTGGTGGACGCGGAGTGTTCGGAGCTTCGGCGGGCCGAGCGAAGAGTACCGCGACTCGGAGGAAGTCCTGACCGACAGGGATGGCCGCTTCACGATCGCGCCGCGCTCGTTCTGGAGCCTCAATCCGCTCGTGTTCTTCCGCGGGCCGTTCGTTGCGATGTTCAAGCCGGCGTACGGAGGCGTCAGGTGGCCGGGCTACGAAGGGTCGGAAACGTGGCCCAAGGAAAAGCGGAAGTCGCTGCAGACCGCCGCTCAGCTGCTGCAGCTCGAGGGGATCGTGCTCGAAATGCCGCGTCTGCAGACCGCCGAGCAGCGGAACGAGTATCTGAAAGCCGTGGATGTCCAAGCCCTGGCAGTGCCCCTCGACAAGCAGCCCCTCACGCGACAGGCGATCGCCGAGGAGCGGCGCTCGCTTGGCAACCGTTGACACTCGCCGTGTCTGGAGGCGTCGTGGCTTATCGATTCTGGTTCACAGTGACCGCTTACGCCGGCCTGCTGATGGCTGCCGCGCCCGCGGAGTCGTACGCCCCGTTTACCCATGGCGACCTCGGCGCCATCGCGGTGGACCGATCGAATCTCGACACGATCTTACGGAGCCAGTACGGTGTCGAAGGCGGAGCGTCGCTCGTCATCGGTGGGCAGGCGATCCGTAGATGGGTCGCGATCGGGGCCACGCGCGAGGACTTGCCGCCGACTCGCTCGCTCAATCACTTCCACAATCCGCTCCTGCCGTGGGCCGACGCGGGCGGTCTGCTCGGCCAGTCGTCCGTCTACTGGCAGCAGAGCCCGGATCAGGGCGCGGGTGGCACGTGGTCGTGGCCGGTCGCCCGCCAGCGCCTCTACGACTTCCTGACCCTGGCGAGCCCGGCAGCGCGCGAGCAGGCCTTGGCCGACACGGCGCGAGCCTTGGGGCAGGTGATGCACATTATTCAGGACGCCGCGTCGCCCGCACATACCCGCGACGACCCGCACCTGTTTCACGACGGCTACGAGGCACGAATCGAAGAGCTTCGCACCAGCACCGACAGCGGCTTGAGAGCACGCTTCGACGCGCTCCTGGCGCGCCCTTCTCTCTTGCCCGGCAGCGGCATCTTCACGTTGACCGACGATCCGCGCGCGCCGGCGCCGATCGCGAAGCTGATCGACAGCGACTCGTACCGGGGCAACGTCGCGACGTATGCCACCGGGGCGCTGGCGGGGCTGGCCGAGTACACCAATGGCGGCTACGTGAGCGACGACACCATCTTCCTGGGCTTCCCGCTGCCGCGGCGCGAAAGCCTTGGCGCGCCGATCTTCGATTCCGAGCCGAGCACGCCGGGCGCGAGGCGGTACTTTCCCAAGGAGCGCGACGGCGACGCCATCACGCACTTCGTCGCCGAAGGCGCGCTCTACGAGCGCCTGCTGTCCCGGGGACAACTGCTCGGCGGGTTCATCCTCGACGATAAGGTGTACGAGGACTACGCCACGCAGCTCGTACCTCGCGCGGTGGGGTACTCAACGGGTCTGCTCGACTACTTCTTCCGAGGCAATTTCGACTTCACCGTGGAACCGGTCAACGGCGATCCCGAGCGGCGCATGCTGACCGTCAGCGTGCCGCCGGACCCCGCGGCTGAGACCATGGACGGAACGTTCGCGCTCTACGCCGAAGACCGGGACGGTGTGCGCGCCCCGATTCCCGGTGCCTCGCTCACGACCACGCTGGGCAGAGGAGGCTTCGCTCAGGCGCTCTTCACTCCGGTCGCGGGCGTGCGGGCGTACGTCCTGGCTTTTCGCGGCAGTCTCGGCCGGGAGCCCGACGCGGTGACCGGCAAGGTGAAGCCGATGGGCGCCGTCGTCTCGGCCGTCCAGGCGATCGTGGAGTTCACGGGCGGTGAGGAGCGTGCGACGGTGACCGACGTCGACAACGCTTCCACCTTGATCGTCACCGAGCGGCGCTCGAGAGACGAGCGGCGGCAGCGGACCAGCGGCACCTTCGTCTCGTCGGCGGCCAGCGAGCCCGGCTCGCATCTCAAGCGCGTCGGGCTCGAGTTCGATTCACGCGCCGTCGGCGTGCCGGCGGCCCGACTGCTGCTCGACGACCTCGATGTTGGCGTCGCGTGGAATCGGGACGACTCGATGCTGGAGAGCCCGACTCGCTGGGAGATTCGACTCGATCTCGAGGCGTTCTACGGCGGCGGCGCGGGACTTCTCGTGCCGAATGCGCCGCGGTTCCTGGTGGTCGAGACCCTGGAAGGCCTCAAAATCAAGACGCCCCTGATCTGGTGGCGAAGCGCCACGTCGCTCGGCGAGGCCAGAAGCCTCGCCGAGAACGCGGCCTCCGGAACGGCGTGCCCGCCCGAGCTGCGCTGCGACGAGGTGGTGAGCCGTAGCGCCTCGCTGCACGGGCTCGTCTTTTTCGGTGACGGCAACGCCGAAGGCCGCGACGCGGCCTCGTCCGGCCAGCGGCAACCGCTAAGCGCCGTCCATACGGCCGTCGGCTTCATCCCGACCGGAGCGGTTACCG
The DNA here is from genome assembly GCA_035275385.1 of Candidatus Methylomirabilota bacterium. Classification (GTDB taxonomy): domain Bacteria; phylum Methylomirabilota; class Methylomirabilia; order Rokubacteriales; family CSP1-6; genus AR31. Next base: position 12,124 of record DATEMW010000413.1, read on the forward strand.
GACACGCAGTGGGCACGGTCGTGCAGCTCGGAAACTTGAACTGCTTCGCCGGATGCGTGCAGACCGCGTCGTGCACGACCAGCACCGTGAGCGTTTTCGCAGAATCCAGCGCCCAAGGGCCCGTGTGGAAGAAGGAGGAGTTTTCGGTGACGTCCGGTAGTCTGGTCGGCGTGCGCAAACCAACCAACGCCTGTGCGCGGCCGTCCGCCGGGGCGCCCGAAGCTCCCGAGATCCCTCAGCTGCGCTTTCGTCGTGACTATCTGCCCGCGGAGCTGAGCCGATTCAACGAGCTTGGCGCGACCGCGCCCGAGCACGAGATCACCCTGCGATGAACGGGGGCGGGCGGCGCCGTCTCGCGCTTCTCGTGTGCTTCGTCCTGCTCGGCGCCGCCGGGTGCCTCTACCCAGGCGCCGAGGTCCCGTACGTTCAGACGCCCGCCGAGGTCGTCACGGAGATGCTGCGGCTGGCCGGCGTGAATGGCAACGATCTGGTCTACGACCTGGGCTCGGGCGACGGGCGCCTCGTGATCGCGGCGGCGCGAGACTTCGGCGCGCGCGGCGTCGGCATCGAGATCGATCCGCACCTGGTCGCGCAGAGCGTCGAGTCGGCGCGGCGCGCCGGCGTCGGGGATCGCGTGAAGTTTCGCGCCGCGGATCTGTTCGACACCGACCTCTCCGACGCCACGGTGGTGACGCTCTATCTCTCGCCGGAGATCAATCTTCGCTTGCGGCCGAAGCTCCTGCGCGAGCTGCGTCCCGGCTCGCGCATCGTGTCGCACGATTTCCCGATGGGCGACTGGGCGCCGCAGCACACGATCAGCGTACCCACGCGCGACCGCGTCTCGAAAGTCTTCCTCTGGGTCGTCCCGTCCAGTAGCGCAAGCGCGCGCTGATCGTCATCACGGTCTGAGCGGTTCTTCCTGCGCGTTCCACGCCGCGGAATCTCCCGGTCCGCGGCAGAGAACGGCGACATCGGGTCTTTCACCCATTGACATCTCCGCCGTGACGCGAGGAATCTCCTGAGCGCAGGTCGAGGAAATCGCGGCGACGGTCTCGGCAGGCTCTTCCGAAGATCGAGCGGCGCACGTTCCTCAAGCTCGTCGGCGGCGCGGCAGGAGGCGCCGTCGCCCTCGGCAGCGGCGGCACGTTCGTGCGCGCGCGGCGCGCGGACGCGCAGGTGCGGCTCACCCCGTTCGTCGACGCGCTGCCGATTCCGCGCGGGATCCGCCCGAGCGACCGGTTCGACGGCGACCCGCTCTATCTCGTGACGATGCAGGTCGTGCGGCAGAAGCTCCATCGCGACCTGCCGGCCTCGACGCTCTGGGCCTACAACGGCCAGTATCCCGGCCCCACGTTCGAGGCGCGCCGCAGCCAGCCGATCGCCGTGCGCTGGATGAACAACCTGCCGGGCCGCCACATGTTTCCGATCGACGACACGCTGCACGGCGTCGGCGGCGAGCCCGACGTGAAGACGGTCGTGCACCTGCACGGCCACAAGGTGCTGCCCGAGAGCGACGGCTATCCCGAGGCGTGGTTCACGAACGGCTTCGCGCGCACCGGCCCGTTCTTCGAGCAGCGGACGTATCGCTATCCCAACGATCAGGCGGCGACGCAGCTCTGGTATCACGACCACGCGCTCGGTGCGACGCGCATCAACAACTACGCCGGGCTCTCGGGCGTCTATCTGCTCCGCGATCGGGTCGAGGACGGCCTGAACCTTCCGAGCGGACCGTTCGAGATCCCGCTGGTCATCCAGGATCGGCTCTTCAACCCGGACGGATCGCTGCTCTATCCAGTGGTCGACAAGGGTGGCGATCCCGATCCGCGCGTGCCGCCCGTCTGGATCCCGGAGTTCTTCGGCGACACCGTGCTGGTGAACGGCAAGGTCTGGCCGTTTCTCGAGGTGGAGCCGCGGAAGTATCGCTTCCGGATCCTGAACGCCTCCAACGCGCGCTTCTACCACCTGACCTTGAACGAAGCGGGCGGCCCTCGCACGGCATCGACGGGACGCTCGGGCCCGAGCTTCATCCAGATCGGCACGGACGGCGGCTTCCTGCCGGCGCCGATTCGCACGCACGAGCTCACGATCGGGGTCGCCGAGCGCTTCGACGTCATCATCGACTTCAGCGGCGCCGAGGGGCAATCGTTCGTGCTCAACAACGACGCCAAGGCGCCGTTCCCCGACGGCGACGACGTCGTGCCGGAGATCGTCATGCTGTTCAAGGTGGCCAGGCGCGCGAGCAGCCGGGACACCAGCGAGATTCCGCGCTCGCTGGCGCCCGTGCCGCTGCTCGACCCGCGGACGGCGGTCAAGACCCGAGACCTGGTCCTCAGCGAGCTCGACTCGGCCGAGCCCTTCGAGAACCCGATCATCGCGCTCATCAACGCGCCGTGGGCCGACCCGGTGACCGAGACGCCGCGGGCGGGATCGGTCGAGCTGTGGCGGATCATCAACACGACGGGCGACGCCCACCCGATCCACGTGCACCTCGTGCAGTTCCAGATCCTCGATCGCCAGCCGTTTGATACGGCGCAGTACCCGGGCCGGCTGGTCTTCACCGGGCCGCGAGTGGTCGCGCCACCGGACGAGCGGCCGGCCTTCAAGGACACGATCAAGGCGTTGCCTGGCGAGGTCGCGCGCATCATCGCGCGGTTCGACCTGCCGTCCGGTACTCCCGTGCGCCCAGGCCAGAAGTTCCGGTACGTGTTCCACTGCCACATCCTCGAGCACGAGGACAATGACATGATGAGGCCCTACGATGTAGTAGGCTGATGCCACGGACTGCGTGGCGCTCTCTCGATTGAAGCGTCGCGGGCCACGGCGCCCAGCCGTGATCGCCGGCGCTCTTGTAGCGGCGCTGGCGCTCCTGCCTCTCGAGGCCGGAGCGCACGCGTTCGTCAGCCGCACCGATCCCCGTGCCTCCGCCACCCTCGGCGAGCCGCCGGCCCTGGTCCGCATCTGGTTCGACGGCCCGGTCGAGACGATGTTTCTCAAGCTGCGCGTCGAGAACGAGCGCCAGCAGCGCGTCGACAAGGGCGACGCGCGCCTGAACCCCGACGACAGCACGCAGATCGAGATCGGCCTGCCGCAGCTGCCGCCTGGCCGCTATCGCGTGTTCTGGAGCGTGGTGGCCCGCGACGGACATCGGAGGGAAGGGAGCTTCTCCTTCCTCGTGAAGTGATCGACCTCACTGGCTAGGAGAGAGACCTATGTGGCGTCGTGTGGCGCTCCCGCGCATCAAGCAGTGGTCTTGGCTCTTGGTCCTGATGACCGCCGGCTGCTACACGCTCTATGACCATGGCAGCGACGTCCACTCCACCGGAGGCATCTTCCTCGTGTACACGGATTGGATTGCGCCCAAGGACGCTCGATGGGAGAAGGACTACTTCGAGTGCGATCAGCAGGCCCGCGAGGCTGCCCCGAGCATCGTCCGGCTTCCAGGGCAGCGCCAGGTCATTGCTGAGAAATGCCTCACTGATCGCGGATACGTCAGGCGATGACGCGACGACGGTCTGAACCGTCGAAGTGACTGCCGGGCTCGTCCGAGCCCTAATCCTGTTGGCCCTGGCCGCCGCCGTCGGCGGCCTGGTCATCGAGCGAATCCTTCCCGAAGAGCTCGCAGCCGCCCGCGCCCGTCTCCGCCTGATGATCACGACGAGCCTGGCCGTGCTTCTGCTCGCGACCCTGGCCGAGATCGTCGTCCGAACGCAGGAGATGAGCACCGCCACCCTGGGCGTAAGCATCATCGTCGCGCCGAGCGTCATGGGGCGAACCCATATCGGCCAGATCCTCACGGTGCGACTCGCGATGGTCGCGCTCGGCTTGGTGCTCTCGCTCCTGCGCGCCGCGGCCGCTCGCGCGCTGGTGCTTGTTGCCGCGGTGGCGGTCGCGGCGACGCTGAGCCTGGCAGGTCACGCCGCCGACTGGGGCGATCTCACGCTCAGCGTGGCCGTCGACTGCGCTCACGCGGTGGCAGCGTCCATCTGGATCGGTGGTTTGATCATGCTGGCGATGACGGTCCTGCGTCGTGGCGCGTCGTGGCCGCGCGAGCCCGTGGCCGTGCTCGGATCGCGATTTTCTCGGGCAGCCGGGTTTTGTCTACTCGCGGTCGTCGTCACCGGCGCCTACAACTCGTGGGCACAGGTCGGCGGGTTCTCGCGCCTGTGGACGACGTCCTACGGACGCGTCTTGAGCCTGAAGCTCTTGCTCGTCGCGGTGGTCGTCTGGCTCGGCGCCGTCAATCGCTACACGCTCCTGCCGCGCCTGGCGCCGGCGCACGCGCCGCACGGCGTCGGCGCCCGACTATTCCGCATCGCTCGGCTCGCGTTCCGCCGGCGGAATCGTGAAGCGTCGGCGCCGAGCGCCCGCGGCGGCGCGGCGCCTGCCGCGGCACAGTCGCGGTTGGCCGCCTTTGTCGGTGTCGAGGCGCTGATCGGGCTCGGTGTGTTCGCGTGCACGGCGCTGCTCGGCGAGCTCACGCCGTCGCGGAACGAAGCCTTCGCGCGCCGGTCGAGCCACGTGGCGCCGGTCTCGCGCTCGGCAACGGCCACATCACGCGCGGGAACGGTGATACCGCCGCCCGGGAATGCCGCGCGGGGCCGCGCGGTCTTCGAGAAATATCAGTGCGCCACGTGCCACGCGGTGCCCGACACGAAGTTTCCCGCGCCGACGCGGCCCGGACCGAGCCTGGCCGGTGTCGGGGCGCGGCATCCGGGCGAGCTGGTCGAGTCGATCATGAATCCGAACGCGCAGATTCTCGACGGGCCGGGCTATACGGACGAGCGCGGGCGGTCGATCATGCCGGACTATCAGAACCTCACCTTGGGCGAGCTCGGTGATCTGGTCGAGTATCTGAAGACGCTCGGCGGCGCGACGCCGCCCGCGGCGGGACGTTAGCGTCAGGCGTAGACGCGCTCGATGCGGGTTCCGACGCGGCAGACGATCTCCCAGGGAATCGTGCCGATCGTCTCCGCCATCTCGCGCGCGTCGATCGTGTCGCCGCCCTGGCTGCCGATGAAGACCACCTCGTCGCCGGGGGAGGCGTCGAGCCCGGTCACGTCGATCATAATCATGTCCATGCACACCGAGCCGATGATCGGCGCGCGGCGGCCGCGGATCAGCACGGCGCCGCGGCCGGCGAGCCTGAGATCGAGGCCGTCGGCGTAGCCGGCCGGCACGATCGCGATCGTGGTCGGCTTCGTCGCGGTGAAGCGCGCGCCGTAGCCGGTGACCTCGCCGGTGCGCATGCCCTTGACGGCGGTGACCCGGCTCGAGAGCGTCATCACGGGCGCCAGCGCGATCGTCGACTGGAGCGGCGGCGGCACGATGCCGTAGAGCAGGAGGCCAGGGCGCACGCGATCGAACCAGACGCGCGGGTCGCGCACGACCGCGGCGCTGTTGGCGGCGTGCACGAACCGCGGCCGCGCACCCAGGGCCTTCAGATCCGTCAGCACCCGGTCGAAGCGCCGGCGCTGCTCGTCGAACAAGGTCGACGCGGGATCGTCGGCGGTCGCGAAGTGGGTGAAGACCGCGTCGAGGTCGAGGTTCGGGCTGCGCAAGAGCTCGGGCAGGCTTCGCCGCAGATTGTCGAAGCGAAAGCCGAGTCGGTTCATGCCGGTGTCGATCTTCAGGTGATAGCGCACGCGCTGCTTGTGCCGCGCCGCCGCGGCCTGCACCGCGCGCGCGGCGCCCGGCGACGAGATCGTCGGCGTCAGGCGGCAGTCGAACAGGCCGTCCAGATCGCTCACGCTGAGCGCGCCGAAGATCAGGATGTCGGCGCGCACGCCGGCCGCTCTCAGGGCCGCGCCTTCCTCGATATCCGCGCAGGCCAAGAGGTCGGCGCCCGCGTCCTCGAGCGCCCGCCCGACCTGGCCGGCCCCGTGGCCGTAGGCGTTGGCCTTCACGACCGCGATCACGCCGGGAGTGGCCGTCGGCCGCTCGCGCCTGAGATGCGCCTGGATCGCGAGAAAGTTCGATTTGAGCGCGCCCAGATCGACGCGCGCCACGGTCGGCCGCACCCGCTCGGTCAGGATTTCCATCGGTGTTCAGGTCCCCAGTCCATGGTACTGCGAGCCAGGCGTGCGACCGACGAAGTGTGTGCGCCCCGTCGATCGCCTACGGCAGGAGATCGGCCACCGCGATCTGACCTGCCGTGAGGCCTGAGAGCGTGACGGCATCGAGCGGCGAAAGCATCGCGACGGATCGATAGCTCCATCCGTAAGGCGCCGACGGGTCCGGAGCCGGTTCACGGTACACCTCGAGGACGCGATTCGCGAGGTTGACGAGCCAGTAGTCTCGGATCTCCGCGCGCGCGTAGAGGCTGCCCTTGTGGACGCGGTCGAATGCCGCGCTCGATTCCGCCACCTCGACCACGAGCGCCGGCTGCACTGGATGAGCGTGACGATAGTCGGCGGGGCGCCCCGGTACCACCGCGAGATCAGGCTCGGGCTCCGACTCGTCGTCGAGCGAGACGGGCGATTGGATGCTGACGATCCATCCCGGCGGCAGCACGGCTCTCAGCGCGTAGTCGACGGCCCGGATCGCGGCGGCGTGATAGGCGCTCTGCGGCTCGGCGACGATCAGCTGTCCTGCGATGAGCTCGATCGGGTCATGCTCGAGCGCGCCGAGGTCGATGAGCCGCTCGTACTCGAGGCGCTTCCAGCGCCGAACGGTGAGCGGAGGCTGCGACATGAGGTCAGCGTAGCTGCCCGCTAGGCTCACGGCAATGCCCAACGTGCGATACAGCCGACGAAAGACGGCCCGACCACGCCGCCGAGACCTTGGTCGGCGCGGTCGGGCACATGGCAACGCTTAGGGAATGATGACCTCGAACCGCGAAGCCTGGTCGAGACCGTCGAAGTACACGCGCAATCCCGTCGCGTTGCTGTGGCCGGGACACTTCGTATCGTTGGGGTTCGTGCCGATCCTGGTCGTCAGCCGAAGCGTGAGCACATCGCTCGAGCCATCGAAGGTGGCCGGCGTGAACGAATCGAATGCGACGGCCAGCTCCGACGGCGTGCCCCGCGTGAGCCCCGACACGCAGCGGAGCAGCCGCGATGCCATCAGCTGATCGCCCTTGTAGAGCTCGGCGCGAAGATCAAACCGCGTGCCCTGGTCGTCGCTGTTCCGGAGCCCCAGCCACACGTGCAGGTCGCTCAAGGTCTCGATGGTGCCGGCGGTCGCCTCGGGCGGCGCGCTCCAGGCTCCAACTTCCTGCCACGGATTGCCTCCGCTGAAGTGGAGCGAGCCGGAGTCCTTGTACGACGCGCTCGTCGTCGTGGGATTCGCCTCCGAGAGCGACAACGACGGCGGGTTTACCGGGCCGTTACCATGCAGAAAGATTTCTCGCCGCGTATGCCGCCTGACGAGAAAGCTGCCCCAGAACATCGACGCCTCGTTGCCGATCGGTTGCTCGCCCGCGACATAGGCCTCACCGAACTCGGGGAATCCGGCGTCGGGATTCGCCGGCAGGAAGACGAGCTTGCCGAGAATCGGGATGAGATTCTCCGCTCCGACCGGATACGACTCGAGGGTGATCGGGTTGCCGAAGAAATCAGTCCCGATCCATCCGTACGTTGCATAGCCTTGTACGCCGTCTATCTCTGCGCCGACGTCGAAGAGCCGTCCAAAGAGCGCGATCAGCGCCTTCGTCTCGTTTGGAAACGTCGCCGCGGTGTCGAAGCCGTCGTCTGGAGTCCCGGCGTTGACGAACAGGGTCTCGAGCTCCTCCAGGGTCGCGTGGCGAAATCCCAGCTGGTACCAGACGCCGGTGCGCACCTCGTCGTACGTCTGGTTGACGGTCTGCGTCATGTCCAGCCACTCCAGCCCCGTTTGAGTGTCATACGTGAGCAGCTGGTCGTTCGAGCCGGGGACCAGGTTGACGCTGATCAGCTCCGCGTCGGCGGGCGTGCCGCACAGCATCCACGCCAGGGCGGCGGCGACGATCGGAAGGCGATACGTGACGTTCATGGGACTCTCCCGTTCAGGCGAGCAGGCCCGAAATGAGCCTCACAATCGACGGTAGCCCGACGACTCGGGAAGGCGGGCAGTCTGGGAAGGTACGAGCGATTGCGCCCAGGATTGCTACGGGCCCGCCCGGACGTGGTGGCAGAGTCTGGCCGGGCCGTCGAACGACGTCGAGGGCTAACGCGCGCTTAGGTCGATCCGTCCGCGGCGAGCTTCGCGATCTGATCAGCGCTGTAGCCGAGCTCCTTCAAGACCTCTTCGCGATGCTGGCCGAGCAGGGGAGCCGCCGAGATCTTCGTCGGCGAGGCCGAGAGTTTGATCGGATTGCCGGCGGTGATGTAGCGCCCGCGCACGGGGTGCTCGACCTCCACGATCATGTCACGCGCGTGCAGGTGGGGATCGGCCATCACCTCGCCGGTATCGAGGCACGCGCCGCACGGGATACCGGCGCCGGCCAGGATCTTCATGACCTCACGCTTGGGGCGCTTGGACGTCCAGTCCTCGACCAGCGCGTCGACCTCGGCCTTGCGCTGCCAGCGCGCGTCGGCGGTCTCGTAGCGCGCGTCGCCGATCAGGTCTTCGCGGCCGATGGCTTTCAGCATCGCGTGCCAGAACTGCTGCGGGCAAAACAGAAACACGTAGTCGTTCGGGCCCCCGGGATGGCAGCGATACGTGGTGCCCGGCGCGGAGGCGCCGAGTTGGTTGCCGGTGCGCTGGCCGGGCCTGCCGGTGCGTTGGTGGTCGCGCAGGCTCACGCGGATCAGGTTGACCACCGCGTCCTGCATCGACACCTCGACCTGCTGGCCCTCGCCGGTGAGATGGCGCTGCATGAGCGCGGCGAGAATACCGATCACGCAGTGCATGCCCGTGCCCGAGTCGCCGATCGACGGCCACACGTAGGTCGGCGGATTGTCCGGGAAGCCGGTGACGCTCATCGCGCCGCCCATCGCCTGGGCGATGGGCTCATAGCTCTTGTATTCGGCGTACGGCCCGTACGAGCCGAAGCCCTTGATGCTCGCGTACACCAGGCGCGGATTGAGCTGCTTGACCGCGGCGTAGCCGAAGCCCAGGCGCTCGAGAACGCCGGGCCCGAAGTTCTCGAGGAGCACATCGCCCTTCTTCAATAGGGCACGGAAGACGTCCTTGGCCCCCGGGCTCTTGAGGTTCAAGGTCAGGCTGCGCTTGTTGCCGTTGAAGGACAGGTAGAAGAGGCTGTCCGCGTCGGGGCGGTCCTTGTGAGTCGTGCGGGCCGGGTCGCCCTTGCCCGGCTCCTCGACCTTGATCACGTCGGCGCCGAGCCACGCGAGCATCTGCCCGCACGACGGCCCGGCCTGATTGTTCGTGATGTCGACCACTCGAATGCCCGACAGCGCTCCGCTCATGGCTCGATCCTCTGGGTGTGAAGCTCAGGGTATGAGAGCGAACACTTTCTTGAGAAACGCCTTCACGTCCTCGGGCGACTTCTTGCGCCCTTCGCTGTCGCCGCCGACCATCGCGCCCTTGCCCACGCAGCTACGCGCGTGGGTACCGAATGTGCGTGTGATGTCCTCGCCCGTCGCGCGGATCGTGATCGCGAACCGGTCCAGGTCCGTGTTGAAGTTGCAACCCACGCCGGTGGAGACGTTCTTGGCGTGAACGGGAGGGCGGAGCGAATCGAAGCCGTGATACGCGTTCGGGTAGACGATCACGGTGACGTCGGCGTTCTTGGATTTGAACCACTGCGCGTACTCCTGACAGGGCTCAGGAGGCGTGTAGTTGTCCCGCCCGCCGAGCAGCATCAGCATCGGCGCGCCGGTGACCTTATCCGCCACGTACCACGAGTTGCAAAACGGATACAGCGGCGCGTGCGCCGCGAACCGCGTGTCGTCGGTAATGATCGCGCGCCGGAACGGCTCGAGGGCGGTGTAGAGCGCGACCTGTCCGCCCTTGGAGAATCCGATGACCCCGATGCGCTTGGCGTCGAGCTTGGGATGCGTCGCGAGCAGCCGCAGCGCCGCCAGCGCGTCGGCCACGTTCGCCGCGGTCGAGAGCTGGCTCTGGTCGGTCGCGGTCTCGCGGATGTTCCGCGGCGTGAAGCTGTCGACGACGAACGCCGCGACACCGATGTCGTTGAGGTGATCGGCCCACCAGAATTCGCGCTCGTGCGACACGCCGCCGCTGCCGTGGGCGATGACCATGGCCGGCATCGGCGCGGTCGCCTTCTTCGGCAGGCTCAGCGTGCCGAAAATGACGGTCTTCGCCATGGTCTCCCGCTTGGCGAGCTGGAAGAAGCCCGTCGGCGTCACGCTTTCGAAGTAGATCTTGCCGGTGCGGCCGTCGGCGAGATCCTGAACGGGCGCGTCCGCCGCCGTCGCCGGGACGGCGACGAGGACGCCGAGCAGGCAGAGCCGCGCGGCGAGCGCCCTCACGCCGCGTCCGGCGGCGCAGCCACGACGTCTTCGTATCGATGTCGTTTGGTGATGAGGCCGGAGTGCTGGAACACGTCCAGCGCGACCTCGAAGGCGGGCCGCGTGATCTCGACGTGCGGCGTCCAGCACCCGAGCTTCTGGTAATAGGCGATCGTCGCGGTGAGCACCGCGCGGTCGATCTCCGGGAAGAACGCGGACTCGGCCTCGGCCACCTTCGCGGCCGGCGTCTCGATGAGCCAGGCGCGCGCCTTGCGATAGGCGCGCATGAAGCCCTTGGCCATGTCGGTGCCGAGCCACTCGCGGGTGGCGGCCAGGCTCGAGAACGCGCACGGGCCGATGGCCTCGCCGACGGAGGCGACGACGTGGCCGGCGCCGTCGTGCTCGAGCTGCTGCGGCGCCGGGCCCTGCTGGTGGATGTAGTCGCCCTGGCCGCGGCGAAACGCGCCGTCCATCTGATTGCTCGGCACGTCGGCCGCGTTGATGGCCTTGTAGTCGAGCCCGCGCTTGTGACAGGCGTACTTGAACATCGCCAGCGGCTGGCCGCCGTGGTCGACGAGCACCTGCTTGCCCTTGAGCTTGTCCCAGCTGAAGTCCGGATCGGCCGCGCGGCCGG
>DATEMW010000414.1:0-7778 GCA_035275385.1 Candidatus Methylomirabilota bacterium
GCGAGCATGCCGCCGGTCTTCAAGAATTCTCGTCGCGTCGACACCGCGCCGCCTGCCACCTCACTCATGTCCCGTCTCCCCGATCCGTGACGTGAAAACCGAGGCCCCGATAATATCCATTCGACGGCGCGCAGTCACTCAGCCGAGCGCCGCTCTCGGCCGTAATTTGTCATCGGTCCGGAATTCCTGGGCCAGGCTGTCAAGTCCTCGACCACCGACCGAGAGTATCCGGTTTCCGCTAAGTCCCCGAGAAATCGGAACGGCGCCGCACCCGGCGCGCCTGGCATCCGCCGTGCACTTCTCGAAATCGAGAGCGAGAAGTGAACAACGAGATGGAGCATCCCATGACACGATCGTTGGTCGCGATGCTCGGCGCCGTCATGCTTTTCTCAGCGATGGGAACGGCGGCCGAGGCCCAGCCCAAGCCCGCCACCGAGCCCGCGGTTGCGTCGGTTCCCACGCCGAGCGCATTCGAGTCCTTGTCGCAGGGCAACAAGCGCATCGCGACCGCGCTGTTCGAGGCGCAGAAAACGACCGACGGCGGTGCCACGCCGCTGACGCTCGAGCAGATCGCGCAGGAGCGCCGGAGCGGCCGGAAATGGGGCGACGTCTTCCAGGCGATGAAGCTGCAGGGGCTGATCCAGGCCGAGACGCTCGGTCAGGTGCTCGGCCGCTACGACCGCGCCCGTCACTCACGTAGCTGACGCGCGGGCGCAGCGGCCAGCTCGCGCTCGACCACGAACGGCAGCGCCATCACCGCCAGCGCCATCAAGAGCACCTCGGTGTCGCCGAAGTTGTACTCGAAGAGACCGGCCACCAGGAACGCGGCGATCGCCGCCATCGAGCCCAGCACCAACGCGCGCGCCTCCTCGTCGGCGGCGGGCATCCGCCGCAACACCCGCCACGCCGCGCCGAAGAACCCGACCCAGATCGCGATCCACGCGCCCAGCCCGGGCACTCCGCGCTCCACGACGATCTGAAGCGGCGTGTCGTGCAGGTGGCTGGTCGAGCGCCGCAACGCCTCGGGCGATGCCTCCGTTGGATAGACGTTCTTCACCTGGCCGGGCCCGATTCCGGTGAGCGGATGCGCCAGGGCCAGACGCAGGCCTGTCTCCAGCATCGCCAGCCGATCCCGCGCCGTATCGTTGGTCAAGTCGCCGACGCTGCTCACCCGGCGGAGCATCTGCGGATCCGCCGCCAGCGCCGCGCCGACGACGAGCGCCAGAACCGCCAGCACGAGCCACCGGCGTCGTAGACCGAGCGAGGCGCCCGCGACCCCCGCGACGAACCCGAGCCACGCGCCGCGCACCGACGTGAACCCGAGCGCCAGGAGGCCGGCGAGCCAGGCCGGCAGCGCCCAGACCGCCATCCGGCCGCCCCGGACCACGCGCGGTAGCGTGCTCAGGAGCACGAGCGAGAGGACGCCGGCGAGCGTCATGTAGATGGAGAAAAAGCCGCGGGCGCGTCCGCACTTTCGCATCAAGAGCCTCACGAGCGCGTGGCTCGACTCCAGAGTCCCCTCGGCCGGGCAGAGACCGACCTGCACGATGGACGCGAGCGCCACGATACCGATCGCGATGAGGAGCCCGTTTGCGAAGCGAATCGCCGTGGGCACGTCGGGCAGCGCGTGGAGCACCACGTAGAACGCAAGCAGCGTCACGAGGCCTCGCGAGGCCAGCAGGCTCTCAGCCGGTCGCGGGGAGGCGATCACGCTGACGAGCGTCCAGGCGGCGAAGGCGGCGATCGGCCCGATTAGCGGCCAGCCGGCGCGCGGGCGCTCTCCGCGCGGCCCGAGCACCAGCACGAAGGCGAGAACGACGAGCGTGGTCTCCGACAGCGAGATGGACGCGGCCAGGCCCACCGTGAGCGCGACGAGAAGCCATCGGCGGACGACGCTCAATGCGCGTTGCGGTTGATGCGGAAGCCGTACCAGAGGGTCTGCAGCAAGATCTTCAGGTCGAAGCTGAGGCTCCAGCGTTCGATGTAGTAGAGGTCGCACTCGATCCGCCGCTCGATCGAGGTGTTGCCTCGCCAGCCGTTGATCTGCGCCCAGCCCGTGATCCCCGCCTTGACCTTGTGGCGGAGCATGTAGCCCGGCACCCGGCGCCTGAACTCCTCCACGAAGCGCGGACGCTCCGGCCGCGGCCCCACCAGGCTCATCTCACCGCGCAGCACGTTGAAAATCTGCGGGAGCTCGTCGAAGCTCGTGCGCCTGAGAAACGCGCCCAGCGGCGTCCGGCGTGGGTCGTCTGGGAGCGCCCACACCGGCCCGGTCTCGGCCTCGGCGTCGACGTGCATCGTCCTGAACTTCAGCATCTTGAAGCGCAGGCCGTCGACGCCCATGCGCTCCTGCCGGTACAGCACGGGGCCCGGCGACGTGAGCTTGAGCGCGATCGCGATCGCCAGCATGAACGGCGAGGCGGCGATCAGCGCGAGCGTGCCGAACCCCAGATCGAAGGCGCGCTTCAGGAACAGGTTCCAGCCGTAGAGCCGCGACTCGCGCAGGTGAATGAACGGGATCATCTCGAACTCTTCGACGCCGCCGCGCGCCGGCACCAGGCTGAACACGTCCGGCACCAGGTGGATCGCGATCGGATCGTCGCCGATCCCGTTCAGTACCGCCGTGAGCCGCGAGGCGTCGGCGTGCGGCAGCGCGATGATCACGATGTCCACCTGCTGGCGGTCGAGCACCGCGCGCACGTCCTCGATGCCGCCGAGCCAGCGAACGTTCTCCGGGACTTCCTTCTTGTCGCTCAGGATCCCGAGCACGAAGATGCCGACGTCCCGGCGGCGCTTGAGGACGCGCAGCACCTCGGCTGCCGGCTCGCCGCCGCCCACGACGATCGCGTAGCGCAGGTTGTAGCCGTGCCGGCGCGCGAAGCGCAGCACTTCGCGCAGCGCCGCGCGGGCCAGGCTCACGGCGACGATCGACTCCGCCAGGAAGATCAGGATCACCAGCCGCGAATACACATAGTCGCGGAACGCGAACGTCATGATCGACACGAGGATCAGCGCGCCGAGGATCGAGGCCTTGCCGACGTCGAGCCACTCGGAGGCGCGCGAGCCCAGGCGATTGGGCCGGTAGAGATCGAACGTGCGGAACGCGATGCCCCACACGACCAGGATCGGGAGCAGCTGCAGCGCATAGTCGCGGAACGGCGGGATGTCGGTGACGGTCACCACGTAGAAGCGGGGCATCACATAGAAGCGGATCCCGTACGCCGTGATCCAGCACGTCGCGATCAGGAAGAGATCACCGGCCAGCGCCAGGTTCTCGACGAGCCGCGAGTGGGCCTTCAGCATGCGGGACTCGCGTGGCGCTCGGCGAAGCGCGCGGCGATGAACTCGCCGAGCTTCTGCTTGAACACCGGCCGATCGAAGGCCTCGGCGCGCGCCCGGAGCGCCTTGCCCTCGAAGCGCTCCTCGGCGCGCTCGAATCGCGTGATCGCGTCCGTCAACGCCTCGACCGTCTGCTCCGCGAAGAAGACGGCCGTCGGCGCCGCGTCGCCCGCGTCGAGCCCGATCATGGTCTCGAGCGCGCCGCCCCGCGCCAGCGCGATCGTCGGCCGGCCCGCCGCCGCCGCTTCGAGCGGGGTGATGCCGAAGTCCTCGACGCCGGGGAAGATCAGCGCGCGGCAGCGCGCGTAGAGTCTGGCGATCTCGGTATCGGAGCGCCACCCGAGAAAGCTCACCGTCGGCCCGGCCAGCGCGCGCAGCCGCGATTCCTCCGGCCCGGTGCCGACGACGACGAGCCGACGCCCGAGCCGTGCTGCCGCGGCCACCGCGAGGTCAACGCGCTTGTACGGCACGAGCGCGCTCACCACCAGATAGTAGTCGTCGGTCGTCTCGGCGATCTCGAAGCGCTGGACGTCGACGGGCGGGTAGATGACGTCGGACGGGCGGTCGTAGGCGCGGCGGATCCGGTCGGCGATATGGCGTGAGATCGCCGCGAAGCGGTGCACGCCGGCCGTGCGCCGATCCCACCGCCGCAGGGCCGCCGCGACGGGTGGCCCGAGCACGCGCACGGCCGGGCCATTGCCGGGCCCGAAGTAGTCGTCGGCGAGATCCCAGACGTAGCGCATCGGCGAAAAGCAATAGCACAGATGGAGCGCCCCGCGGGGCACCCGCACGCCCTTCGCCACGCAGTGGCTCATCGACACGATCAGGTCATAGCCCGAGAAATCGAATCGGCTGATCGCGAACGGAAACGCCGGCAGGTAGTAGCGGTAGCGCGTCGCGGCGTTCGGCAGGCGCTGGATTAGCGAGGTGACGATGCGCCGGCGCTCGATCTGCGGGGCGACGCTTCCGGGCACGTGCAGCAAGGTGTAGAGCGGCGCGTCGGGGAAGAGCTCGCAGAGGACCTCGAGGCAGCGCTCGCCGCCTCGCATTCCCGTCAGCCAATCGTGGACCAGGGCGACGCGGGCGCCCGGAACCAAACCCGCTCCCGCTAGCGCGGGCGCGACCCGAGCCGCCGGCGCCAGTACTCGAGCAGATCGGTCAGCGTCTGCTCGAGCGGGATCGTGGTGCGCCAGCCGAGCGCGGTCTCGACCTTCTGCCGCGAGCCCCGAAGGACAGGCACGTCGGAGGGGCGCAGGCGCGCGGGATCCTGGCGGATCTCAATATGAGGAAGCGTCGATTTCCCGATGAGGAAGTTCAGCAGCCGCTCGATCGACCACTCGAGCTCGGAGCAGAGGTTGTACACCTCGCCCGGCGTCCCCCGTTCGAGGAGGGTCCAGTAGCCGCGAACGATGTCGCGCACGTCGGAGAAATCGCGCGTGGGCTTGAGATCGCCCACGTGGACGACGGGCTCGCGCAGGCCGGCTTCCATCTCGGCAATCTGCTTGGCGAAGTTCGATTCGGCGAAGGCATCGCCGCGGCGCGGCCCGGTGTGATTGAAGGCGCGCGAGCGGAGCACGTGCATCCCGTAGCTCTTGAAGTACTGCCAACCCATCAGGTCCTGCGCCACCTTGCTGACGGCGTAGGGCGAGAGCGGCCGCAGCGGGTTGGTCTCGCGGATCGGCAGCTCGTCGGGCTCGACCAGGCCGTACTCCTCGCTCGAGCCGATCACGAGGAACCGGGCGTTGGAGCCGAGCTGGCGCATCACCTCGAACAGGTTCATCTGGCTGACGACGTTCGTGTAGAACGTCTCGACCGGGGTCTGCCACGAGGCGTGGACGAAGCTCTGAGCCGCCAGGTGAATGATGTAATCGGGGCGCGATTGCTCGAGCACGGTCCGGACCGAGAGGAGATCGCGCAGGTCCGACTCGATCAGGGTCACGCGGTCGCGAAAGCCTTCGATGTGCTCGGTCTTGCTTCGCCAGCGCACCGAGCCGAACACTTCAGCGCCGCGGCTCAGGGCGTACTCGGCCAGGTGACTGCCGACAAACCCTGTGATCCCAGTGATTAAAATCCGCATCTTGGCCATAGTACTACACCCGATGCGGCGCACCCCCCATACCCGTGGCCCCACGCAGCGTTCGCCGCCAGGCCGGGGGCAGGGCGAGGGCCGCCAGAGGCCGCAGGGCGAAGACGGCGCACCACCAGGGATAGGCGTGGCTCCGCACGGCGCGCCAGCGCACCCTCGCCTCGGCCCGCAATCGGTCGTCGTCGCGGACGGCCGACACGCGCCCGGGTGTCAGCCGCCGAACCACGAGGGGCTCAACCAGGTTCGCCAGGCGAGTGACCCGCGCCAGGCGCATCCACAAGTCGTAGTCCTGAGCGACCGGGAAGCCGGGATCGTATCGGCCCACCTTGTCCAGCGCCGATCGGCGCACGATGACCGACGAGTGCACGAACGGGTTGGCTCGAATCAGCGCCCGCCGGATGGCGTCGTCGTCCGCCGGTGGACGAACGACCGCGACATCGCGGCCGGATGGATCGATCTCACGTGCCGCGGTCCCCAAGAGGCCGACGTCCGGGTGCGCTTGGAGGAACTGGACTTGGCGCGCCAGCCGCTCCGGCAGCGCGACGTCGTCGGCATCGAGCCGCGCGAGCAGCGGCGCCTGCGCCAGCTCCAGCGCGCGATTCAGCGCCAGGGTCAGCCCTTGGCGCGTGCGCCGCTCGACGCGAAGCCGCGGGTCGCGAATCGACGCGAGTGTTTCGGGCGTGCCGTCGGTGGAGCCGTCGTCGATCACGATCAGCTCGAGGTCGGCAAACGTCTGCGCGAGGATGCTGTCGACCGCCTCGCGCACCCAGGGCGCGCCGTTGTGAACGGACATCAACACGGAGACTGCCGGCACGCTCACCCGCGCCGCGTCGCCGCCGGAAGCTTACGGAAGAGCAGGTTGAAGTAGGGCAAGCAACGCGAGGGCGTCGCGCCCGCGGCCCGAAGGACCGTCACGAACAGATCGAGAGTCGGACCGAGCCTCACCATGCGCCGGCCCGCGACCTTCGCGAAGAAGCGCGAGCCGTAGCCTGCCGCTTCGGTCACGTCCTCGATTCCGCGCCATCCCGAAGACGGAAGGCATTCCTTGAGCGTCGCGTTCCGCCATCCGGTGCCATCGGCGCTGAACACCTCATACGAGACGTCGCGGATCTTGCGCCGGAACAGGCGCGCGTAGCGGTGCGCCAGTCGAGGCGGGAACCACTGAACCAACGGCAGCCCGATCGAATGCGTCTCGAATGGAAACCAGCGGTTCGGCGTGTCGAGGATGGCGATGTGGCCACCCGGCGCCAGCACGCGGTAGTACTCGTCCACCAACGCGCGGCGATCCCTCGGCAGATGCTCGATGACGCCGATCGCGAGCACAAGATCGAAGGCGCCGTCGGCCCAGGGCAGCCGCCGCGTTTCCTCGTTCGACAGCAGGAGCACGTCGCGGATCTTGTCCAGCGACATTTCCTCGCGCTTGGCGTGGACGATCTCGACGAACGCGTGGTCCGTGTCGAACGTGTCGATCGTCGCGATCTCGGGCTGCTCGGCCAGATATTCAGTCATGTGGCCGAAGGAGCAGCCGACTTCGAGCACACGCAGACCACCAGCGCCGTGCGCGCGCAGCCAGCGGAACAACGGCTCGAGGTATAGCGGCGCGCGCTGCTCCTTGAACGGGAAGTACAGCGGCGCCCGCTCCTGCTTGCGCTCGATGAGCATCTCGATGACACGTTTGCTGTACTGCGTCGGAGGGTACGTCACTCCGTTCATCGTCAACACGCGACGACCGCCGAGATCCGCGATGCTGTAGTTCAATCCAGACATCGAAGTGAGTATAGCGGCGTTGTTATGCCCGCCGACGGGCTTCCATGGTCAGCACCGAGCCGGCATGTCGAATCACCGGGATCCGGCCGAGGATCCGCTCGACGCGAAAGCGCCGCTCCGGCGACGAGATCAACCGTCGTGAATACGGGATCCAGTACGCCTCGATGCGCGGCCTCTCGAATCCTCCGTGACGGCAGAGCGCTCGCAGCTCGCCGCGCGTCAGAAAGTCGTGCGTCGCCCAATTCTTCTCGTCGGCCCAGAAGCCCCGGCGCCGATAGGACCGCCGATACTTCCTGACGAGCCGGGCGACTCGGCGCACGTTGTGGTGCGGCTCGACCAGATAGAGTCGTCCGCCCGGACGGACGACACGACCGAGCTCGGCGAAGACGTCAGGGCGCCGATGAAAATGATGCAGGCTCTGGATGATGAACGCCGAATCGACGGATCCAGACTGGACGTCGGAGCTCAGGTCGAACGCGCGCGAGCCGATGACCCGCACGTTGTTCAGGCGTTCGGCATCGCAGCGATCCCGGACCACTTTCTGGAGATCCTCGACCGGCTCGATCGCGATCACCGAGCGCGCCCG
>DATEMW010000415.1:0-3733 GCA_035275385.1 Candidatus Methylomirabilota bacterium
GCAATCAGACCTCGACTGTGGGGCGTGGTCCGGGCATTCTTGTGGACGTCCATTCGAGATCCCTCCGGCGGACAAGTGGTCGTTTGGCGACAACCACCTTCGCAGAGAGGTCTCGGATGGACAATCTGTTGAGACACCACACCTAGCTCACCAGGATCGCCTTCGCGCGATCTCGGATCGAGTCGGGTAGGGGCGTCGGCCGCCGCGCGTCCATATCCAGGTGCACACCGAGCTGCTCGAGCGCTGCGACGCGCTCACCGGTCCGCTCGTTCGTCATGACGTGAAACAAGCGCATCGACGAGTTGCCGACGTGGAGCAGCGCCGACCGGGTGCGCAGCGGATCGCCGGCCCGGAGCTCCGCGTTGGTGAACTCCAGCTGGAACTCGAACGTCGAGAAGCCCCGCCGCTCCGTCCGCATGTAGCCCGGCGTCACCCCGAACACCGCGGTCGCGTGGCCGTTGGCGCCCGAGAATCGGTGAACGAAGTGCGTCAGCGCCACCCGCCCGAGGACGTCGAGCTCCTCCGGCTTGACCGTGTCGCGTGAGGTCTCGTGAAAGCCCTCGAGCCCGCTCGGGCGCGGGCGCCGCTCACGCGCCGGCGCGTCCCATTCGACCCGACGCGCCTCGATGGCGCGCCGCTGGGCTGCCGTGAAGGCCCGTGCGGCGCGGCGCCGGCCGTCGACGTGGCGCAGACGCTCCTCGACCGTCGTGCAGACCTCGCCGCTCTCGGTGTTGAAGAGCTTGTGTCCCAGCACGAGCCCGTCGCGCTCGACGCCGATCACCCCGCTCGTGATGTGCAGGTTGTCGCCGACGCGAAGCTCGCGGATGTAGCGCACGTAGCAGTCGGTCGTCACGCAGCGTTGCTTGCGACGGCGCGTATACGCCAGGCCCAGGCCGAGCGACTCGAGCGCGCAGAGCGTCGCGTCGCCGAGATGGGCGAAGTAGAACGCGACCGTCAAATGACCGTTGTGGTCTTCTTGCCAGCGATAGACGATTCCGCGGTACGTCTCGAGCCAGTCGTTCACGATGCGCTGTCCTCCTCGATTGGAGTCGCACCTCGGCGGGCGGGCCCCAGCCCCGCGACCGCCTGCAGCGCGAACTGCGATTCGTCGCGGCACGGGCTTCGCGATCCGAGTAAGCCTACACGAGTCCGCCCGGCCCGCGCGCCGGGTGTTAAGCTGGTGATATCGGAATCGATTGAGCGACCCGGGCTGCAGGGGCCCGACAGCACACGCCGCGGGTCGGGCGATGGCCGAATCCCAAAAGTCGGTAGCACCCTGGTGGCTGGCCCTCCTGATGCTGGCGTACTTCGGCGCGGGCAAATTCGGGCTCAGCCTCGCCTCAGTCAACGCGAGCGTTTCGCCGGTCTGGCCGCCGACCGGGATCGCGTTCGCGGCGTTCTTGCTGCTGGGCTCACGGGTCTGGCCGGCCATCCTGATCGGCGCCTTCCTCGTGAACGTCACGACGACCGGCTCGATCCCCACCTCGATCGGCATCGCGATCGGCAACACACTCGAGGGCCGGCTCGGCGCCGACTTCGTCCGCCTCTTCGCGAACGGGCGCGACGTCTTCAATCGGGCGCGGGACGTGTTCAAGTTCGTGGTGCTGGGCGCGCTCGTCGCCACCAGCGTGAGCGCGACGATCGGCGCGGCCAGCCTGACGCTCGGCGGCCGCGCCGACTGGCACGATCTGCACACGATCTGGTTCACGTGGTGGCTCGGGGATGCCGTGGGCGCGCTCGTCGTCGGGCCGATCCTGGTACTGTGGCGCGCCGGCGGCGGCCTTCCGCGCGGCCGCCTGCGCCGGGTGGAGGCCGTGGGGCTGTTCGCGACGGTCATCGGCGGCGGCGTGCTGGTGTTCTACGGCTTCGTCGGCCAGCCGCTCACGTTCCTCTGCGTGCCGCCGCTGGTGTGGGCCGCCTTCCGGTTCGGCCAGCGTGAGACGGCGCTCTCGATCGCGATCCTGTCCGGCCTCGCGATCCGCGGAACCGTCAGCGGCTTCGGTCCCTTCGCCGACGGCCCGCCGAACGAGTCGCTGCTGCTCCTCCAGGCGTTTCTCGGCACGATGGCGGTGATGAGCATCTTGATCGCGGCCGTCGTCGCCGAGCGCAAGCGCGACGAGGCGGCGCTGGCCCACCTGGCGTCGATCGTCGAGTATTCCGACGACGCGATCGTCAGCAAGACGCTCGAGGGCATCATCACGAGCTGGAACGCGGGCGCGGAGCGGCTCTACGGCTATCCAGCCGCCGAGGTCGTCGGACGGTCGATCTCGATCATCATCCCGCCCGATCACCCCAACGAGCTCTTGCGCGTCCTGGCGCGGCTCAAGCGCGGCGAGCACATCCAGCCCTACGAGACCGGGCGTATCCGCAAGGACGGCACGCGCGTGCAGGTCTCGGTGACGGTCTCGCCGCTGCGGAGCGCGTCCGGAGCGGTCATCGGGGCCTCGGCGATCGGCCGCGACGTCACCGAGAAGCGGCGCGCCGACGCGGCGCTGCGCGAGGCCACGACCTTACGGTCGGTCGCGAGTCTCGCGGTGGCCGCCGCGCACGAGATCAACAACCCGCTGACCGTGGTCTCCGGCGAGCTGCAGCTGCTGGCGCGCGACGTCGGCGCCCGGTGGAGCGGCCGGATCGCGTCGATGCTCGAGGCGCTCGAGCGCATCCGCGAGGTCGTTCTGCGCATGAACCGCATCACGCGGCTCGAGACCGCGGAGCGCCAGCGGCATCTTCCGGAAATGCTCGACCTCGAGAAATCGAGCGGCCGCCCCGAGCCGCCGCCGGAGACGGACCAGGAGAAGCGGTCCTAGATGTGCACGCCCTTCATCTGCGGCTCGGGATAGCGGGTTCCAGCCGCGGCGCCGGCAGGGATCGCGGCCGCGATGCGCTCGGCATCCCGCGCATCCAACCGCAGCGAGGCCGCCTTCACGTTTTCCTCGAGCCGCTCCTTCCGCTTGGTGCCGGGGATCGGCACGATGTCCGGCCCCTGCGCCAGGAGCCACGCGAGCGCGAGCTGACCCGGCGTGCAGCCCTTCTCGTTTGCGATCGGCTCGAGCCGACGCACGAGGTCGAGATTCTTGCCGAAGTTGGCCTCCTGGAAACGGGGATGATCGCGCCGGCGATCGTCGGAAGGGATGTCGCCCACGCTGCCGACCCGCCCCGTCAGCCAGCTGCGCCCGAGCGGTGAGTACGCCACGAACGAGATGCCGAGCTCACGCAGGGTGGGCAGGATCTCCTCCGCCTGCACCCGGTAGAGCAGCGAGAACTCGCTCTGGAGCGCGCTGAGCGGATGGATCCCGTGCGCGCGGCGCACGGTCGCCGGCGCGGCTTCGCAGAGGCCGATGTAGCGCACCTTGCCCTGCTCGATCAGCCGCTTCATGGCGCCGACCGTCTCCTCGATCGGCACCGTCGGGTCGACGCGATGCTGATAGTAGAGGTCGATCACGTCGATCCCCAGCCGCTTGAGGCTCGCGTCGCAGGCCTGAGCGACGTAGTCGGGCCGGCCGTTTACCGTCATCTTGCCTTCCGGTGTCCGCACCTGGCCGAACTTGGTCGACATCACGACCTGGTCGCGCCGCCCGCGAATCGCGCGGCCCAGGAGCTCCTCGTTCTGGCCGAAGCCGTACATGTCCGAGGAATCGAGGAAATTCACGCCGAGGTCGATCGCCCGATGCACGACGTCGATCGACTGCGCGTCGTCCTGCTTGCCGTACGTCCCCGACATCGACATGCATCC
>DATEMW010000416.1:0-2278 GCA_035275385.1 Candidatus Methylomirabilota bacterium
GCGACACCGGGCGATTGACGCGCGAAGCTTCGTAGATCGCCAGCGGCACTTGAAGGATGTGCTTAGCCGTCCGGATGTCCTGCGCCGGCTGCCGCCCGGCCAGCAGGCTGTCGATGAAGTCGACCGCCGCGCCGTCGAAGCTCAGACGCCAGTCGGCCGGCACGGCGAAGCTCACGGTCTCCGTGCCGCGGATGAGCACGACCGGCGGCATGTCGAGCATCTCGCCCGTGCCGCGCGTGACCCAGATGATCCCGCGGCTGCCGTGAATCTCGAAGAACTCGTCGGCCCGGTAGTACTTGGCGCGAATCGTCATCTCGGGCGCCGCGGTGTAGTCGATGATGCCCAGGCACTCGCGCCCCTTGAATCGCCACATCGCCGCGGCCGGCGTCTCGGTCAGGAAATCATCGCCGCGCGTCACGATCGCCGAGATGTCGCCGATCTCGCCGATCCACAGCACCGCCGTGGCGTACTTGTGCACGCCGTCGTCGTAGAGTGCACCCCCAGGGTTGCGGCCGCGGTCGCGCCGCCACACCATCGCGTCGGGATCGAGCTCCATCGCCTGCCCCGCGATCTGGACGGCGCGCGTCGTGTGGATCCGCACGAGTGAGGGCTCGCCGATCGCGCCCGAGTCGAGCAGCTCCTTGGCCTTGAGGATCGGCGGGTAATACAGGAAGTTCTCGGTCACGCGAAAGGTCGTACGCGCCCGGGCGACGGCCTCGGCGATGCGATCGGCCTCGGCGACCGAGACCGCCAGCGGCTTCTGGACCGAGACGTGCTTGCCCGACGCGAGCGCGGCCACGATCTGGTCGGCGTGCAGCCAGGTGGGCGTGAGCAGCTCGACCGCGTCGACCGCGGGGTCGTTCAGGACCTGCTTGAAGTCGGAGTAGATCCGCGGCGTGATGCCCCATTCGCGGGCCCGCCGCGTCGCGCGCTCGGGCACCGTGTCGCAGAGCGCGACAACGTCGCATCGGGGGTGCTGGAGATACCCGGGCGCGTTGAGCTGAGAGATGTTGCCGCAGCCGACGATCGCGAGGCGGACTCGATCCATCAGAACTTGACCGGCAAGGTCTTGAGCCCGCGCAAGGTGAGGCTCTGTCGGTACTCCGGCTCGTGCGTGGCCAGCGCGAGCCCCGGTAGACGGCGCACGAGCGCGTCGATCGCGATCTGCCCTTCCACCCGGGCCAGCGGAGCGCCCAGACAGAAGTGGATGCCCCAGCCGAAGGCGATATGCCGGTTGTCGCTGCGAGACAGATCCAGGCGGTCGGGCTCGGGGAACTGCGCCGGGTCGCGGTCCGCGGCGCCGATGAACGGCATCACCATGTCACCCTTGGCGATCGTGCGGCCGCCGATCGTGGCGTCCGCGCTCGCCACGCGCGCCGTGCGCTGCACGGGCCCGTCGTAGCGCAAGAGCTCCTCGACCGCGCTCGTGATCAGTCCGGGCGTCTCCCGCAACCGGCGTAGCTCGGCCCGATGACGCAGGAGCGCCAGCATCCCGTTGCCGATCAGGTTCACCGTGGTCTCGTGACCGGCGATGAGCAGCAGGATGCAGGTGGCGACCAGCTCCTCCTCGCTAAGCTTGTCGCCCGACGCCTCGGCGGCGATGAGGGCCGACAGGAGATCGCTTCGCGGCGAAGCGCGACGCTCGGCGATGAGGCTCCGGAAGTAGCCGCTGATGGCGTGGCGCGAGGCGGCGCTGCGCCGCGGGATCTCGGAGTCGGTCGGCAGCCAGATCGAGTCGAGCCCGCGCGCGATGTCGAGGCTCCAGCCCTTGAAGCGGTCGTGATCGGCGACCGGAACGCCCAGCATCTCGCAGATGACGTTGACCGGGATCGGATACGCGAACTCCTCGATCACGTCCATCCCGCCCGCAGCCTCGGCGCGGGTGATGAGATTGTCGACGATCTGCTGGATCCGCGGGCGCAGGCCCTCGACGACCCGCGGCGTGAACGCGGTACTGACGAGGCTCCGCAGCCGCGTGTGGTCCGGCGGATCGCGGTCCAGCATCGAGAGGCCGACGCCGCGAGGCACCTCGGCGCCGAACCGCGCGGCCACGAGCGCGGCCAGCGGCTCCTTGATGAACCGCGGATCGCGCAGCACCGACGACACGTCCTCGTAGCGGGTGAGCACCCAGAACCCGAGCGGGCTGTGATGGACCGGATCTTCGGCGCGGAGCCGATGATAGGTCGGATACGGATCCGCCAGGAACTCCGGGTCCATCGGATTGAAGCTCAGCATGCCCGTGCCTCTATCCTCTCACTTCGGCGGCGCCGCGGCTCCG
>DATEMW010000417.1:0-2985 GCA_035275385.1 Candidatus Methylomirabilota bacterium
GGCACGACGTTGCCCGCGAGGCGCCGGCCCCAGTTATCGTCGTGGCATTGGTTGCAGGCGAGGTTCAGCTGGCCCTGGCGCCGATAGAACGTCGCGCGGCCGGCCTCGACGAACGGCCGCGTGCGCTCGTCGATCGCGACGTCGATCGGCAGTCCGCGCGACTGGCGCGCGACGTACGCCGTCAGCGCCAGGAGCTCACGACTCTCGTACGCGAGCGCCGGCGCCTTCTGGCGCTCGACCCGGCACGCGTTGATCCGCTGCTCGAGCGTCACCGGTCGTCCCCGTGCTGCGTCGAACGCGGGATGGCGCGCGGCGACGCCCTTCATGCTGGTGCGGGCGTCGCCGTGGCACTCGGCGCACGCGCGCGCGGCGTCGCCGGTCTTGCGATTCCACAGGGTTTCGCCCTCGAGCACCCAGAGCATCCCGGGATTGGCGGTGTCGTCGTCCTGCATCGCGCGCGTCTCGCGGCTCATGAGGTCGTAGCCCGAGCGGCGCTCGCCGAGGGGGATCTCGCCGGCGGACGCCGACGCGGCGAGTGCTGCCAGGCACAACGCGGCGCGGAATCCCCGCACTTACTCGACGGTGATCGCGGCCGACGCGGTCTCCGAGAAGCCTCGGTCGCCCGTCCACTGGAACGTGAGCGTGCCGCTCTCGGTGGCGACCGTCGAGAAGGCGATGAACGGATTCGCGGCGATCGCCGGGTGGAGCTCGGCGCGGAAGATCTCGGCGCCGTTGTAGGTGGCGACGAACGTGCGGATGATGTCCCGCGGCACCGCCGTGCCGGTCTGCGTGCGGCGGTAGCCCGTCTCCATCGGGTGCGAGATCAAGGTCTTGATCTCGATGATCTCGCCCCGCTTGGCGCGCGGCGGCACGTTGATGAGGGCGTTGGCCACGGGCTACGCCTCCTCGAGACAGGCCGCGAGGGTGACGACGACGTTGGCGCTCGTCTGCCAGAACGAGCCGTCGCTCATCTCGCAAATCGCGACGACGGTCTGCGTGTCGGCCAGGCGGATGCGCGTGGACACGGTCGCTCGCCCGGCGCGCGGCCCGAAGCGGAAGCTCGCGACGTCCGGCTGCGGGTTCTTCTCGTTGAAGACGTGCAGCGCCTTGACGTGGTCGGCGGCGGTCATCGGGCTTTCCGCGGTGACCGTCATCGGCACGGTGTTGCCGTTCTCCGAGAGCGGGGGCAGATCGAGCTTGACCCGTCCCGTCTGGACCTGCGCGGCGCCCACGACCTTGCGAATGGCCTCTTGCATCGACGCCGGCGTGGCGCGCGCGGGCTCGACGGCGATGACCGAGGCCAGACCGAGGCCGGCGGCGGCGCCGCCCGCCGTCCTCAGGAACTCACGACGCGACGTCTGTCGGCTCATTCAATCCTTCAAGGTCATGAGGAACGCCACCACATCCTCGATCTGCTCCGCGGTCAGGACCGGCTTGCCGCGCCAGGCCGGCGCCACGCGCACCAGCCCCTCGGTTCGATGATACGCCGGCATGATCGTCGCCGGGTTGATTCGACTCGAGTCGGCGATCCGGAGCCTCAGCTGGGCTTCGGTCGATCGCTTGCCGGCGCCGCGCAGATCGGGAGCGAGATTGCCCTGGAAGCGTTCCTCCGGGAACGGCCCGCTGTGACAGAGCAGGCACAGGCCGACCTGGCGGTTCACGACGATCGCGCGGCCGCGCGCGGGATCGCCCTTGGCGCCGGTGAGTGAACGCGGGATCCCGTCGTCCGCGCACGCCGTACCGGTCAGGGCGGCGACCGCGACGAGCGCGGTCGCGAGCCGTTTCACCCGAAGACCTCGTCGGTGATCGTGCGGAACCACGCCTCGGCCAGCACGGCCTCCGCCGCCCGCGTCGCGCGCGGCGCTTCCGCGGGGCTCAGGCCGCCCGAGCCCGGCACGTCGGCGAGCACACCGTTCGCCGGGTGGTAGACGCCGGCGACCGAGATCCCGTAATCGGGCGCAACCAGGCTGTAGCACGTGTTGATCAGCTTCGGTGTCGACGGCGTGGCGCCGGTCAGGAGCTGCGCCACCGCCGCCGCGCACGCCTTGGCTTGCGAGTTCGCGGCGAACGCGGATTTCGGCATCGCGCCCGCGATCGCCGCGTCACCGATGACGTGCACGCCGGGCTGCAGCTTCGACTCGAACGTCGCTGGATCGATCGGACACCATCCGCTGCGGTCCGTGACACCAGCGACGTCAGCGATGCGTCCGGCCTTCTGCGGTGGGATGACGTTGGCCACCTTCGCTTGATGCCGGCCGAAATCGGTCACGAGCGTGCGAGTCGCCGGGTCGACCGAGGTGACGCTGCCGCCCTTGGACAGGGACACCCACTCGATGAGCCCGGGATAGAGCTCGCTCCACGCCTGCTGGAAGAGCCGCTGCTTCGAGAACGCGTCCTTCGCGTCCAGGATGATCAGCTTGGACTTCGGCTTCTTGGTCTTCAGGAAGTACGCGATCAAGCTCGCGCGCTCGTACGGCCCTGGCGGACAGCGAAACGGGTTGGCCGGCGCCGAGATCACGACGAGGCCGCCGTCGTCCATGGCCTCGAGCTGCCGGTGCAGGAGCAAGGTCTGGTCGCCCGCCTGCCAGGCATGCGGCATCTGCGCGGCCGCCGCCTGGTCGTAGCCCGGCAGCGCGTTCCAGCGGATCTCGATGCCGGGCGCCAGCACCAGACGATCGTAGGCAAGGCGCGCGCCGTCAGCGAGCGTGAGCGAGCGCGCCTGGGGGTCGACGCCGGTCGCGGTTGTTCGCGCGATCGCGATGCCGTCGGCCGCGATCCGGTCGTAGGTGAATTGCTGAGCGCGCAGCTCTCTGAGCCCCACGATCACCGCGTTGCTGAAGGGGCACGCGGTGAAAGTCGGATTCGGCTCGACCAGCGTGACCGCGAGGCGGCGATCGGCCTGGCGCAGCGCGCGCGCGCAGCTGGCGCCGGCGAAGCCGCCTCCGACGACGACGACGCGCGCCGCGGTGCTCTGTGCCCGGGCCC
>DATEMW010000418.1:0-2998 GCA_035275385.1 Candidatus Methylomirabilota bacterium
CCGCGACGAGGGCGAGTACGCGTACTTCGGACAGCTGTTGCTCGCCGGCGTCCCGCCGTACGCCGCCGCGTACAACCTGAAGCTTCCCGGGATCTACGCAGCCTACGCGCTGATCCTCGGCGCGCTCGGCCAGACGACCGCTGCCATCCGCATCGGGCTGATCGTCGCGACTTCGGCGACGACGGTCGGCCTCTACGCGCTGGGCTCGCGGCTCGCCGGCCCCATCGTCGGCGTCCTGGCCGCGGCGCTCTTCGCCGCCGAGTCGCTGAATCCCAAGCTCCTCGGGATGGCCGCCTATGCCGAGCACTTCGCGCTCCTGCCGGTGGTCGGCGGGGCGCTGGTGCTGTTGAAAGCCGCTCGCGATCGCCGGCTCGTGCTGCTGTCGGTCGCCGGCCTCCTGTTCGGTCTCGGCTTCCTGGTGCGGCAGAGCGCGATCGTGTTCATCGCGGCCGGCTTCGTCTATCTGCTCACCGCGTCGGGGGGCGGGGCCGGTGGAGCTCGACGGACGCGAGCGGTCTTCGTCTTCCTCGCCGGAGCTGCGGCGCCGTTGGCGCTGACCTGCCTCGCGCTGACGGCGGCCGGGACGTTCCGCGCGTTCTGGTTCTGGACCGTCGAGTACGCACGCTACTACCAGGCCGATCTCCTCACGGGATGGAGCAATCTGATCAGGACGCTGGCCGCCGCCGCGCCCTCCTCGTTGGTCGTCTTGACGCTCGCGCTGATCGGGGTCGGCGCGATTGCGCGCGATCGGCTAGGCGAGGAGCGCATCTTCGTGCTCCTGCTCGCGGCCGCGTCGCTGCTCGGAGCGGCAATGGGATTTCAATTCAGGCCGCACTACTTCCTGCTCACCGTGCCGGCCGTCGCGGTGCTCGCCGCCGTCGGTCTGGCCGCGCTCGGCGGGCTCGTGTCGCACCAGAGCTCGGCCGTCCTTCGCCGAGGCCTGCCGGTCGCGATCGCGCTCGCCGCGATCGCGCAGCCGCTCTATGGCTCGCGCGCCATTCTGTTCGAGCTGTCGCCCCTCGAGGTCTCGCGCGCGATCTACGGGCGCAACCCGTTTCCCGAATCGGTAGAGGTCGCGCGGTACCTTCGCGAGCACAGCGCGGCCGACGATCGCATCGCGGTCGTCGGGTCGGAGCCACAGATCTACTTCTATTCGAGCCGCCGGTCGGCGACGGGCTTCATCTACACGTATCCGCTCATGGAGCTGCAGCCCTACGCGGCGGCGATGCAGCAGCAGATGATCCACGAAATCGAGTCGGCCGACCCACGCTTTCTGGTCTTCGTCTCGGCGACCCGGTCGTGGGTCGTCAGGCCCGACTCGGACAGGACGATCTTCCGCTGGTTCGAGGAATACCAGCGCGGCTTTCGAAGGATCGGCGTCGTCGACATCGTCTCGCAGCGGGAGACGGTCTACCGGTGGGCTGACGCGGCGCTCGACTACAAGCCGCGCTCGGACGTGTGGTTGATGGTCTTCGAGCGCGCCGGACCTCGCTGATCGCGCTATCCTTGGGACCCACGAAAGGAATCGTCATGCGAAACGAAGGCCTCACGTTCGAGCAGCACGAGATCGGCGCGACCTTCAAGACGCTCAGCCGCACGGTCTCGGAGACCGACATCGTCACGTTCGTCAACCTGTGCGGCTTCATCGAGCCGCTCTTCGTCGACATGGAGTACGTCGCGCGCGAATCGATGTTCAAGCGGCGCGCGGCGCCGGGTGCCCTGACCTTCGCCCTGTCCGAGGGCTTGATCATGCAGACCGGGCTCATCCACGGCACCGGCATGGCCTACCTCGGCGGCGAGCTACGCCTCACGGCCCCGGTGCTCGAGGGCGATACGCTCACGGTGGAAGTCGAGGTCGCCGACAAGCGGGAGACGAAGAAGACGGACCGCGGCATCGTCACCTACCGCCATCGCGTCCTGAACCAGCGCGGTGAGCAGGTCCTCGAGGCGCAGGTGCAGCGGATGATCCGCCGCGCCTCGCGATAGCCCAACCATCGTGGCTGCCAGGATCGTCCAAGTCAGCGTCTCGCGCGGCGGCATTCCCAAGAGGGCGGTGGCCGCGGCGCGGGTCAAGGTCGACGGCGTGGAGGGTGACACGCACCGCAATCTGGAGCTGCACGGCGGCCCGGAGCGGGCCGTCTGTCTCTTTGCGATGGAAGCAATCGTCGCCCTTCAGGCCGAGGGCCACACGATCGCGCCCGGGGCGATCGGCGAGAACGTCACCGTGGAAGGGCTTGACTGGTCCAACGTGACGCCGGGCACTCACCTCCTGGTCGGCCAGACCGTCTTGCTACAAGTGACGCGCTATACGAGCCCCTGCCGCACGATCGGGCCTGTCTTCAGCGACGGGCAATTCATCCGGGTGTCGCAGAAGCATCGCCCTGGCTGGAGCCGCGTCTACGCGCGCGTACTGGTCGAGGGCGTGATCCGTCCGAACGATCCGGTGCGCCTGGTCGACGAGATCGAGGCGGCCGAGATCAAGGTCGCGGCGCTCCCGTGAAGCGCCGCGCCGAGGTCGTCATCATCGGGGGCGGCGTCACCGGCGCGTCCATCGCGTTCCATCTGGCCTCCTCGGGGGTCCGCGACGTCCTGGTGCTCGAGCGCCGCTCGCTGGCGTCGGGCGGGACCGGCCGTTCGGTCGGAATCGTCCGCCAGCTGTACCCGACCGAGACGACCAGCCGCATGGTCGTCCGGTCGCTGGCGGTCTTTCAGCGATTCGCCGACGCTGTCGGCGGCGACGCCGGCTACGTCGGCTGCGGCGCGCTGATCGGCGTGTCGGCGTCCATGCGATCCAAGCTCGAGGCGACGGTCGCGCGCCAGCGCGCGGTCGGTGTCCGCGCCGAAGTGCTCGATCCTCGAGATCTCACGCGCCTGGAGCCGCGCATCGACCCGTCGAGCATCGGCGCTGTCGTGTACGAGCCCGACTCCGGCTACGGCGATCCGACCGCCGTGACCATCGGTTACGCCGACGCCGCGCGCCGGCGCGGTGTCCGCATCG
>DATEMW010000419.1:0-18993 GCA_035275385.1 Candidatus Methylomirabilota bacterium
GATAGAAGCCCGCGTTCGCCTGCTCGACGTCGGCGACGTCGCTCATCGAGACGGCGGCGGCAACGTCACCACGAGCGTCTCGCCGTCGACGGCGAGCGGCAGCGCGGTGAGGCGATCGCCGACGCACGGACCCGCCGTGCAGCGTCCGCTCACCGGCTCGTAGAGGGCGCCGTGGGTTGAGCAGATCAGCGCGCGGCCGTCTTCCGTGAAGAACTCGTTCGGCCAGAGGTCGAGCGGCGTGCCGACGTGCGGGCAGCGGTTCACGTACGCGCGGTACTGGCCCTCGTAGTTGACGACGAAGCCGCTCACCGTGCGCCCCGCATGCTCGAGACGAAAGATCGCGGTGTGGCCGGGCGGCACCGTCGCCGCGTCGCAGCGCCACTCGTCGGATCCACTCATGACCCGGATGGTATCATCGTTGAGTATGCTCGCGATCGACGCGCAAGACGTAGAGAAGACGTTTCGCTCGGGCTGGCCGCGGCGCCGTGAAACCCGCGCGCTGCGCGGCGCCTCGCTCACGGTCGAGCGCGGCGCGATCGTCGGCGTGCTCGGACCCAACGGCGCGGGCAAGACCACCTTGCTGTCGATCTTCGCCACGCTCCTGACCCCGGACCGCGGGCGCGTCACCGTGCTCGGTCTCGACGTCGTCCGCGACGCGGGCGCGCTGCGCCGGCGGCTCAACATGGTCAGCGGTCGGCCCTCGTTCCTGTGGAGCCTGCGCGTCGCCGAGATCGTCGCGTTCTACGGCCGCCTCTACGGCCTGAGCGGGGCGATCCTCCGCCACCGCGTCGATGCGCTGATCGCGCTCTGCGAGCTCGAGCCGTATCGCCGTGTGCCGTACGCGGAGCTCTCCACCGGGCTCAAGCAGCGCGTGGCGCTGGCCAAGGCGCTCGTGAACGAGCCCGAGCTGCTCTTCCTCGACGAGCCCACCCTGGGCCTCGATCCCGACGTGGCGGTACGGGTGCGCGAGCACATCGCCCGCCTGCGCCGCGAGCGCGGCATCACGATCGTGCTGACCACGCACTACATGCGCGAGGCCGACGAGCTCTGCGACGAGATCGCCTTCATCAAGGCCGGCAAGATCCTGGCGCGCGGCACCTCCGGCGAGCTCAAGCGCCAGATCCGTCTGGGCGAGGTCATCGCGCTCAAGCTCGATCCGCCTCGGGTGCCGTGGCTCGCCGAAAGCCCGGGCGTTCTGCGCTGCGTCGAGGTGGACGGCTGGGTCGAATGCACCGTGGACGAGGCGGAGAAGCGGCTGCCGGAGCTGCTCCGGTCGCTGGTCGGCGAGGGCGTCGTCGTCAGGAACGTGGAGGTGCGCGAGCCGGAGCTCGAGGAGGTCTTCGTTGAGCTGGCGAAATGAGGCGCTCGCGGTCTGGGCGGTGACCCTGCGCAACGCCCTCATGAGCGCGCGCAACGTCTTTTTCTTCTTCGAGCTCATCTTCTGGCCGATCGTCGGCATCCTGTCGATCGGCCTGATGTCGCGGTTCCTCGAGCTCACGCCGGCGCAGGCGTCGTTCGTCCTGGTCGGCACGATCGCGCTCTCGGTGGTGAATGTCTGCCAGCTCGAAGTCGCCTACGCGGTCCTGCTCGACGTGTGGTCGAAGTCGCTCAAGCACCAGTTCCTGGCGCCGATCGGGATCCGCCATCTCACCGTGGGCTCGTGGATCGTCGGAATGGTGCGGAGCCTGGCAGTGTTCGTGCTGCTGGCCGCGCTCGGCCGCTGGGCCTTCGACTTCCGCGTGCTCCAGCCCGGCTGGTTGGCACTCGGGACCTTCCTGCTCGGCTGCTTCCTCACCGCGTGGGTGGTGGGCGTGGCCGTGTGCGCGCTGATCACCTTGTTCGGCAACCGCGCCGAGGCCTTCGCGTGGGCGAGCGTCAATCTGGTGCTCGTGCTCGCCGGGATCTATTATCCGATCTCGGTGCTGCCCGACTCGATCGCGCTGATCGCCAAGGCGATCCCGCTCACGTACTTCCTCGACGCCTATCGGGCCCACTACGGGTTCGAGTCCGAGTTCGCCGCGCCGATCGCCACGGGGCTGGCGCTGTCCGCCGTGTACGCGGCGCTCGCCCACTGGGCGTTCCTGGCCGCGATCCAGCGGGCGCGCCGCACGGGGCTCCTTCTCAAGATGTCCGAGTGACCGCGCTCGTGGATCCCGGCCTCGTCTCGGCGATCTTCCTGGGATTCCTGCTCGGGCTCCAGCACGCGACGGACCCGGACCATCTGGTCGCGGTCGCCACGATCCTCACGCGCGAGCGCCGCTTCATCGACGGGGCGATGATCGGCGTGCTCTGGGGCGCCGGCCACATGACGACGTTGACGATCGTGGGCGTCATCATCATCGGGCTCAAGCTCACGATCTCGCCGGCGGTGGGTGGTTGGCTCGAGCTGGTCGTGGCCGCCATGCTGATCGTGCTGGGCGTGCTGCGCCTGCGCGACGCGGTGCGCGGGGTCGAGGCGGTGCCGGCCGGACATGTGGTCGCCGATCACGATCACGGCGTCCGGGCCGGGGTCATGCACAGCCACGCGCACGTCCACGGCGCCGAGCACACGCACGAGCACCCCCACCTCCATCCCGCGCGGTGGCTCGGCACGCTCGGATGGCGCAGCGGCTGGCCGGCGTGGCGCGCGCTCGTGGTCGGCGCCGTGCACGGCCTGGCCGGCAGCGCCGCGGTCTCGCTCCTGGTGCTGGCCACCTTGCGGTCGACGGCGGGCGCCTTCATGTACCTGCTGATCTTCGGGCTCGGCACGATCATCGGCATGACCTTGCTGACCGCGATCATGGCGTATCCCGTGTCGCTCGCCTTGCGCTATAGCCGCGCCCGGCAGGCGCTCGCCCTGTGCGCCGGCCTTGGCTCGATCTTGTTCGGCCTCGCCTACGGGTTCGGGCTGATCGGAGGCTCCGGCTGATCCCCGGAGATCCAGGGTTGACCGAGCGACGGATCGAGACCGACAGCATGGGCCGGATCGAGGTCCGCGCCGACCGCTACTGGGGCGCCCAGACCGAACGCTCGCTCCACCACTTCGCCATCGGCACCGATCGGATGCCGCTCGCGGTCGTGCGGGCACTCGGGCTCCTGAAGAAGGCCGCCGCGCTGGTCAATCAGGAGCTCAAGCTGCTCGATTCCCACCGGGCCAGCCTGGTCGTGCAGGCGGCCGACGAGATCGTAGCGGGCAAGCTCGACGATCACTTTCCGCTCTCGGTGTGGCAGACCGGCTCCGGGACCCAGACCAACATGAACGTGAACGAGGTGATCGCGAACCGCGCGATCGAGCTCGCCGGCGGCAAGCTCGGGAGCAAGGACCCGATCCACCCGAACGATCACGTGAACATGTCGCAGTCGTCGAACGACACGTTTCCGACGGCGATGCACGTGGCGGCGGCGATCGAGCTCACGCGGCGCCTGATTCCGAGCGTGCGCCGCCTGCGCGACGCGCTCGACGCCAAGGCCCGTGAGTTCGACGACATCGTGAAGATCGGCCGCACGCATCTGCAGGACGCGGTGCCGCTGACCCTGGGTCAGGAGTTCTCGGGCTACGTCGCCCAGCTCGACGCGTCGATCGCGAGGATCGAGGCGGCCGTGCCCGGCCTGCTCGCGTTGGCGATCGGCGGCACCGCGGTCGGGACCGGGCTCAACGCGCCGCCGGGCTTCGGCGAAGCGGTCGCGGCGAAGCTCGCCGAGCTGACGGGCTTGCCGTTCACGTCGGCACCGAACAAGTTCGCCGCGCTCGCGGCCCACGACGACCTCGTGATGGCGAGCGGCGCCCTCAGGACCCTGGCGGGCGCGCTCATGAAGATCGCCAACGACGTGCGCTGGCTGGGCTCGGGGCCGCGCAGCGGTCTCGGCGAGCTGTCGCTGCCCGAGAACGAGCCGGGCTCGTCGATCATGCCGGGGAAGGTGAATCCGACTCAGGCCGAGGCGGTCACGATGGTCGCGGTGCAGGTGATGGGCAACGACACGGCGATCGCGGTTGCCGGCTCGCAGGGCAACTTCGAGCTGAACGTCTTCAAGCCGGTCATCATCTTCAACTTCCTGCACTCCGTCGACCTCTTGACCGATGCGTGCGCGCGCTTCCGCGAGTTCTGCGTGGAAGGGATCGAGGCGAACCGGGCGCGGATCGCGGAGCTCGTCGAGGGCTCGCTGATGCTCGTGACCGCGCTGGCGCCCCACATCGGCTACGACCGCGCGGCCGAGATCGCCAAGAAGGCTCACGCCTCGGGGCTCACGTTGCGCGACGCCGCGGTCGCCTCGGGCTACGTCACCGCCGAGCAGTACGACCGCTGGGTGCGCCCCGCGGACATGGTGCGCCCCGCCTAGCTCCGTCGCCCGGCTCGGGGTGGCGGTGTCTGTCGCTGACAAGTGATCTGGCCGCTTCGCGTTTGACACGTGATCTGACCGCTCTGGATGAACAGCATGGCTACGCCGCGGCGGGCAGCGCTCGGCCGGCCGCGGAATAGCGGCCGAGTCGGCGAGGGCCCCACCAGACGGAATGCGTGCCGTCGAGGTGCCGCCGCACGAGGACGCGAAGGCCCGCGCAACTGCGGCGCCCCGGTTGTTTGGCGAGCTGGAGCACGAGGCGGCCGAAGGTGATGGTGTTGTCGCGGGCCACGACCCGCTCCTCCTCGTGACACAGGGTCTGCTCGAGGTCGTGCTGGCCCACCGGCACGAACGCGGAGGTCGGATCCGTCGGGCGGCGCGTAAAGCGGGCGTTGTAGTCCGGCAGGAAGCGCTCCCGCAAATACCGATTGGCCGCCGGCAGTGTCGTGATCCGCGCCACGCGCAACTCGTTCACGAGCCGGCCTTGCAGCGTGCCGTTGGCCCGTTCGCTCCGGCCTCGGGCCTGCGGCGAATAGCTCACAATGTGCTCGATGCCCAGGCGCGCCAAGGCTCGCCCCACTTGCGTGAGTTTCGTGCGGTCGGGGTCCGTGCCCGACGTCGGCGTGTGGACCGCCCAGTGGGCCCGATCGGTATACACCGCGCCGGGAATGCCGTACGTGGCGAGCACCTCCCGCAACGCCCCCATCACGGCCTCCACGCTCTCGCCGCCCTCCACGAGCTGCGCGTAGAGCACGCGGGTGGTGGCGTCGTCGACGACCACGATGAGCGTGTGCCAGGCGTCCGGCAGCAGGGCCAGCCATCGATGGCGACTGCCGTCCAGATGGAGTAACTCGCCCACACACGGCCGCGGCTCGCGCCGGCGCCGGTGGCGGCCGCGCGCGCGACGCTTGGGCACCAAGCCGGCGGCCTGCAGGGCCTGCTTGATGAAGCTATACGACAGCGTGACGTGGTGGTCGCGCCGCGCCACGTCGCAGAAGTGCCGCACGTTATAGCCGGGATGCCCATCGCGGGGCCCGTACCGCTCCCGGTAGAGGCGCAGGAGGCGCTGGACTTCGCCCAGCGGCACCGCCCGCGGCGAGCGGCGCCGGCGATGATCGAATAAGCCGTCATAGCCGGCGCGCTGATAGCGCCACCGCAAGCGCCGCACCGTGCGCGGACTGACGCCGAGGATATCCGCCACCTGCAACCAACTCTGCCGCCCGCTCAAGGCCCGTAAGATGACTTCCTGCACCTTCATGGCTCGCTCCACAGCGGCCCGGGTGTAGGTCATCGTCACCTCCTCGGTGACAATTCCATCCCGGCCGCCCGTTGCGAGCGGTCAGATCACGTGCTCTCGGGAGCGGTCAGATGATGAACTCCCGACACTCGGGGTGGCGGTGTCTTGAAGAGTATTCACTTTCGGTGTTACCTTCGCTCCGCCTCTCACCCGGCTTCCCTTGTGGCGCAGCCGCCGGGCCGCGGTGGGCGACGGCTTGGCCCCTTTCGTTCGCATCGGCGTGGTTCGGGAGGCGTCCATGTGGCGACGAAGCCTCGCGCTCGCCGTCGTTGTCGTCACGGTGCTGGCCATGTCGTCACCCGACCGGAGTGACGGGCAGGAGGTCCGACCGCCGGTGTCGTCCGGCCAGTGGCCGGTGACGTCGGGAAGGGGCGTCTGTCTCGCGTATTCCGGCTGGTGTCCGATCAACGGCGACCTGCCGATTGGCGCGGCGTGCTACTGCACCATTCCGCCGGGGATTCGGATCTACGGGACCATCACCGGCCATTGGTATCGAGGCCGCGTGAACCCGTACTTCAACTTTCACACGCCGCCGGTTCCCTCCACGATCCGGTGAAGATCGTCGGGGCCGTCCTGCTCCTCACTGTGCTCGCCGCGGCCGCGGCATCCGCGCAGACGGCGGATTGGCGGACGTGGGACCGGTACATGGAGAACGGCCGACGCGCGGTCGCGCAGGGGCGTGAGGCCGGCGCGGAGAACTGGTTCAGCGACGCCGTGCGCGAGGCCGAGCGGCTCGACCCGAAGAGCCGGCAGCTGGCCGCCTCACTCCGGAGTCTCGCCGATCTCTATCGCAAGCAAGGGCGCCAGAGCGAGGCCGAAGCGCTCGAGCAGCGCATCGGCGCGGTCGCTCCGACACAAGGGCTGAGCGCGGTGGTGGCTGCGCTCGAAGGCTACGTGGCGCTCCTGAGGCAGGACGGTCGCGAGCGCGACGCCGCCGTGCTCGAGCGCCAGATCCAGGGCATGCGGGCCGAACGTCCCGGAGCCCGCCAGAGCGACCCGCTCTTCTTCAGCCCGGTCGCCGAGCTACGGAGCTACGCGCAGATGCTCCGACGGCGCAACCGCGTCGCCGAGGCGCAGGCGGTCGACCGGCTCGCGTCGGGCATGGCCCAGACGCTGATGGACCGGTATGCGGATTTGCGCCGGCAGCTCGCCGCCGAGTCGGTTTCCGCGTCGTCGTCACTGACCTGGGAATGGCAGATGCGCGGCGCCATCGAAACCCTGGACACGCGGCTCTATCCAGAGGCCGAGGGGTTCCTGTCCGACGCGGTCAAGACCGCCGAGACGTTTCCGGCGCCGGATGTCCGGCTCGCCTACAGCCTGAGCGGGCTCGCGCTCACCTATCGGGCGCAGGGGCGG
The DNA here is from genome assembly GCA_035275385.1 of Candidatus Methylomirabilota bacterium. Lineage (GTDB taxonomy): Bacteria > Methylomirabilota > Methylomirabilia > Rokubacteriales > CSP1-6 > AR31. The sequence goes on from DATEMW010000419.1 coordinate 6,971, forward strand.
CGCGACGAGTCTTCGGCCACGGCCCAGCGCGCGATGGCGATTCTCGAACGCACTGCCGGCTCGCGGCACAGTCTCTCGCCGGCGAGCCTTTCCGTCCTGGCGCTCGCGCACCTTCAATTCGACTTCGAGCCCGCCAGATCCATCGCGCAGTTCGAAAGGGCCCTCGTCATCCTCAAGAAGGACGTCGTGGCGGATCATCCGGTGGTGGGTCTGCACTACGCGGGGCTTGCGGCGTCTCACCTGGCGCTGTCGCAGACAGCGCAGGCCAAGCCCTATCTCGACCAGGCCCTCGTGATCGCCGAGCAGCAGTACCGCAAGGACCAGGTGCCGGTCACCCTCGGGCTCATGAGGGTCGTCGACGTGTACGCCGATCAGGGCAACTATGCGCAGGCCCACCTCGTCGCCCAGCGCGTCGTGGTGATCCTGACGAAGACGCGCCCGCCGAACCATCCCGACGTCGTCATGGCGACCGAGGCGGATCGCTGGCTCGTCCAGAGGCTCGGGCGGGGAGGCGAGCGCGTCTCGCTGCCGTCCGCGACGAGCGTGCCGATCGAGCTGGCGGGCAACGCGATGCTGGTGCACGCCCAGGTGAACCGCACGCAGCGCGCGCTGCTGCTCGTGGACACCGGCGCCAGCACGACCGTGCTCCGGCCGCTGTTCCTGGCCCGCCTCGGGATGTCAGTGCCGGCCGATGCGCCCCGGCACCGGGTGATGCTCCCGACCGGTCTGCCGATCGAGGTGCAGTTCGTCATCGTCAGCGTGCAGGTGGGAGAGGCGCGCGTCGACAATCTCGAGGTCGGCGTCTTCGACGCGATGCCCCAGGCTGCGGACGTCGACGGGTTCCTCGGCGCCGACTTTCTTCAGCGCTTCAAGGTGACCTTCGAACGAACCGCGCGCCGGATGACCCTCGAGCCGATGACGCGCTAGCGCGCGTCGAGGAAATCGGCCAGACGGTCGTACCACGAGGTCTGATCGGCCAGCGTGAAGTGCGCGTTGGCCGGGCTCGGATTCGGCACGACGAAGAGCCGCGTCGGGCCCACGACTTCCGGCTGAGGCCCGAGCGCGGGTGAGCGCCGCTCGACGCCGAGCGCCAGGGCGAGGAACGGCCGGTACGCGGTGAGCCCGTGGAAGCACGCCACGCGCGGCGCCACGCGGCTGAGCTTCTGGAGAAGACGCGGCGCCCAGCGGGCGAAGTCGGCGGGGTCGAGCTCGGCGGCGTTGCCCGAGGCGCGCTTGACGACGTCGGTGAAGCCGATGCCGAAGCCCAGCAGCGCCCCGTCGTGCTCGGGCGCCAGGCGCTCGACGGCGAGGCCGTCGCGGACGCGGCGGCTCAGCCTCGATGCCGTGAACGCCGGCCAGAATCGGTTCGTCGAGCGCGCGAAGTAGTGGCCCTGCCGGACCGAGTAGAGTCCTGGGTTGATCCCGACGAAGACCAGGTCGAGCCCGGGCTGCAGATAGTCGGGCAGGGTCGGGAGCGTCGTGCGCGTTTTCATGGGCCGACTGGATCTGTCAGCGGCTGACGCGCACTGCGGCGCCGCGACGTCCGACTTCGAGCACGGTCAGCATCGTGAGCGCCATCAGCGCCGCCGCGACGAAGAAGATCGCGCGCGGCTCGCCGCGGTCGATCAGCCAGCCGTAGATCGGCGGCATGATCAGGGAGCCGACGTCGAGGCCCGAGTAGACGATGCCGAAGACGCGCCCGGATGCGCCGGGCGGCGTGGCGCCGCGCACGAGCAGATCGCGCGAGGGATTGGTCGCGCCCTTGGCGAAGCCGATCAGCGCCAGGAGCGCGGCGAGCATCGCCGCCGGCGGCGCGCCGCTCGCCAGCACCACGGTGAACCCGGCCGCGACGGCCATGCCGCCCGCCGCGAACAACGCGTGGCGCCGCATGCGGTCCGCCAGGAAGCCGCCGCCCACGACGCCCGCCGCGCTCCCGAGCATGTAGGCGGTCAGGGCCCCCGCGGCCAACGTGAGCGGCGCGTCGTAGATCACGACCAGCGCGGCGACCGAGAACGTCGATATCGCGCTCATCGAGGCCGCGACCAGCACGAAATAGGCGAACGCCATCAGGATGGGCGGAGTCAGGAGGAGCCGGATCTCGCCCGCCACGTTCCGCACCCCGCGCGTCGAGCGCGCCGGCGCGCCGCTGAACGCCTCGTCGAGCACGCGCTGCCGCGCGAGCACCAGCGCCACCACGACGCCCGCCAACCCGACCGTGACCACCGCGACGCGCCAGCCGAAGGCCGCGGCGAGGCCGCCCACCACGATCGGCGCCAGCACCCAGCCGAGGCTCCCGGAGCTGCTGTGGGCGCTGTACGCGCGCCCGAGCCGCCGGGGATGAATCGCGGCGTTGAAGATCGAGTAGTCCGCGGGATGAAACACGCCGTTGCCGAGTCCCGCCGCCGCCATGATGACGACGAGGAGGCCGTAGGACGGCGCCACTCCCGCCAGCGCGATCGCGCTCGATAGCACGAGGAGCCCCGCGATGAGGAGCCGGCGAGCTCCGAACCGGTCGACCAGGAAGCCGGAGACGGGCTGGCTCACCGCCGACGCGGCGGCGGAGGCCGTGATCAGCGCGCCGAGCGCGGCGTACGAGACACCGAACTCACCGCGCAACACCGGGAAGAGCGGCGGCAGCACGAGCCCGTAGAAGTGGCTCAGGAAGTGCCCGGCGCAGACGACCGTGATCAGGCGAGCGTCGGACGCGGCCGACCCGCCCCGGGCCTCGGCGTCGAGTGCTGCGGGTGACGAGCTCACTCGCGGGTCAGCGGTGCAGAAACTTCTTGACGCTCGCCGCGATGCCGGCCGGATCGAGGCCGTGCTTGGCGTAGAGCCCCTTGGCGTCGCCGGACTCGCCGAACCCGTGAACACCGAGCCGCTTGATCGGCGTCGGCAGCACGTCGGTGAGGAATTCGGCGACGGCCCCGCCGAGTCCGCCCATGATCCCGTGGTCCTCGATCGTCACGACGTGACCGGTCTTGCCGGCCGACTGGACCAGGGTCTCCTCGTCCACGGGCTTGATGGTCGCCGCGTTGATCACCTCGGCCGAGATGCCGTCGGTCTCCAGCGCCTTGGCCGCCTCGAGCGCGTTGAACACGGTCCCGCCGGACGCGATCAGGCTCACGTCGTGGCCCTTTCGCAGCACCAGCCAGCGTCCGTACTGGAAGCGATAATCGGGCGGGCACACGGGCTCGAGGTTCTGGCGCGTGAGACGGAGATAGAGCGGGCCCGGGTGCTCGACGGCGTAGGCGATGACCTGCTTGGTCTCGAGCTCATCGCCCGGCTGGATGATCCCGATGTTCGGCAGCGACCGGATGCAGGCGATGTCCTCGAGCCCCATCTGGCTGTAGCCGTCCTCGCCGATCGCGATGCCCGAGTGGGTCCCGACGATCTTCACGTTCGCGTTCGTGTAGGCGACCGAGATGCGGATCGTCTCGAAGCGGCCCACGATGAAGCACGCGAACGAGCACGCGAACGGGATCTTGCCGGTGAGAGCCAGACCCGCGCCGACCCCGATCATGTTCGACTCGGCGATGCCCAGGTTGAAGGCCCGCTGCGGATACTTCTTGGCGAAATTCGCGGTCATCGTCGACTTGGAGAGATCGGCGTCGAGCGTGACGATCCGCTCGTCCTTCGCGCCCAGGTCGATGAGCGCCTCTCCGAACGCGGCGCGGCTCGCCTTGGCCGGCATCACTTCTTCTCCAGCGCGCCGAGCTCTTCGACGATCGCGCGCGTCGACGAATCGGTTTTCAGGTACTCCTCCCAGGCGCTGTCGGCGACGCCGAGGACCTCGCGGATGGCCTTGATCGCCTCCGCCGGCTTGGGCGCCTTGCCGTGCCACTCCGGATCGTTCTCCATGAACGAGACGCCCTTGCCCTTCACCGTGTGCGCGACGATGAAGGTCGGCGTGCCGGTGGTCGCCTCGGCCTGATCGAGCGCCTTCGTGATCTGCGCGACGTCGTGGCCGTCGATCTCGATGACCGGCCAGCCGAACGACTGCCACTTGGCGGCGATCGGCTCGATGTCGAGCACCTTCTTCACGAAGTTGTCGAGCTGGATCTTGTTGTAGTCGAGGATGACGGTCAGGTTGTCGAGCGCGTGCTCGGGCTGGCCGAGCTTGGGCGCCGACATCGCGGCCTCCCAGACCTGACCTTCCTGAACCTCGCCGTCGCCGAGGATGCAGTAGACGCGAGACTTCGAGCCGGTGAGCTTGAGCCCGAGGGCCATGCCGAGCGAGACCGAGAGCCCCTGGCCGAGCGAGCCCGTGGCCGCCTCGATCCCCGGCAGCGCGGTCCGATCCGGATGACCCTGGAGCGGCGAGCCGAGCTTGCGCAGCGTGATCAGCTGCTTTTCCGGGAAGAACCCGGCCTTCGCCATCACCGCGTAGAGTGCGGGGACCGCGTGGCCCTTCGAGAGCACGACGCGGTCGCGTTCCGGCCAATCCGGGTGCTTGGCGTCGTAGCGCAAGCGCCCGAAGTAGAGCGTGGTGAGGATGTCGATCACCGACAGCGAGCCCCCGGGGTGCCCGGAGCCCGCGTGGGCGAGCATGCGGAGGATCTGCACACGACACTCGCGCGCGATCGACTCGAGACGTACTTCAGCCATCAGTCGAGCTCCTCCATGAATCCTGCGATTTCGTCGACTCGGACGCCGGTGACGGCGACCTCGGGCGCGTACACGACCTCGTCCGCGGCCCAGACGATCGTGCCCTTCACGTCCTTGGTGACGCCCGCGACGTTGTTGAGGAACGTGGCGATGTTGTCGTTGATCCGGATCGCGTTGGCCTTGAGCGGCGCCGCGATCCGCCCGTCGCGAATGATATAGGAGTCGGCGACGACGGTACAGGTGAAATCCCCCGCGCGCAGGCCGTTGATCGGGTACGTGTACCAGATCCGGCCGACGTAGAGGCCGTTGCCGACCCGCCGCAAGAGCTCGTCGAGCGCGACCGTCTCGGTGCCCTCGAGCACGACGTTCGACGCGGCCACGCCGGGCGCGCTGTCGAACTGCCGCCCGCCGCCGGCGCCGAAGCGAAAGCCGTTGCGCGGTACCAGCGCCGCCTCGGCGGCGGGGCCGCGCGCGCCGAGCTTCTCGGCCAGGGCTGGATCGCGCAAGAGGCGCTGGGTCTCGTACCAGTTCGAGAGACAGCCGACGAGCACGCCGTTCTTGATGAGGTCGGTGCGGCCCGTCGGGAGCCCTTCGCACGTGATCCCCTTCGAGCCCATCAGGCCCGGCCGGGCGCCGTCGTCGTAGAGGCGCAGGCGCGGCGACGCCACGGTTCGGCCGAGCTTGCCGAGGAACGGCGTGCTCGACGAGTAGAACGAGCTCGCGGTGCAGGACGGGATCACGATGTTGTTCAAGAGGTCGGCCACCGGCTGGCGGCCGAAGACGACCGTGTAGGTGCCCGACGGCACGCGCTCGCCGCCGATCGCGCTGATCGCGTTCTGCGCGGCCTCGACGCCGGCCTCGTCGGTGAAGTGGTCGAGCCGCGTGCCGGTGGAGGCGCCCGAGCCCTTGGCCCCGCGCGTCTCGACCATGGCGGTGGCGAACGCGGTGATCAGCGACGTCTCGTCGGTCTGGACGCGCGGCATCGTGCTCGAGGCGATCGCGATCCGCTCTCGCAAGATCGTGACGTCGCCGCCGAGGATCAACCCGAGGCGCCGCAGTCCTTCGTCGTCCTGCGCGAGCTCGGCCAGCCGGCCGGAGGCGCTGAAGGTCCTGAGCGCGCCGCCCGCGATCTTCCAGCCGGCTTCGACGAGCCCGGCGTCGTCGAGCGCCATGAGCCGCGGATCGTGGTAGTCGCTGAGCGTGCGCGCGCTCCCCGTCGGCGCCGGAAGCGAGACGAACTCCGGGTCGGCCACCGCCGCCCGGCGCGCCTTGACCAGCGCGCGCTCGGCGCCCGCGAGCGAGAGGTCACTCGGCTCACTGCCGAAGCCGATCCGCCGGCCGTCAGGTGTGTCGAAGACCGCCTGGATGCCGAGGCCGTACGATTCGGTCGACTTCGGCTCCTCGACGCCGTTGCACGGGATGTGCGAGGTGTAGTTGAGCCGCGCCAGCACGGCGGAGTTCGAGGACACGAACACTTCGGCCTCGCGAACGTCCGTCTGCCGCGTGACGAGCGCCAGCGCTTCCTCGCTTGCCTTCGCCAGCTCGTCGACGGTTCTCATCAGCTCATTAGTGCCCGGGCGGCGCCTTGGGGTTTCGTCCAGCGACGGGATAGCCCTTGTCCATCCAGCCCGGCAGCCCTTCCTCGAGGACGCGCTGATTGCGCCACCCGAGCTTGTACAGGATGTCGCTGGCCCCACGGGACAGCGCGTGCGGACACGTTCAATAGAAGACTACCAGGCCTGTCTTGGAGATTTCTGAGGCGCGCTCGGCGACGACCCGGAGGGGCATCGAGCGGGCGCCCTTGATGTGACTCTCTTCGTAAGAGTCCCAGTGGCGCACGTCGATGATGTCGGCTTTGGTGCCGCGGTCGAGCAGCCGCTTGAGCTCGTCGACCTTGATGAAGTTGACCGGGTACTCCGGCGGCGCGGCGGGCGCGACGGTGGCAAACAGGATACCGGCGGCGGCCAGGGCGATCAGGGTGGCGCGCACGTCTAGCCTCCGAGCACCCGCGCGCGGGTCCGCATCGTGGGACCGCCGTTGCCGAGCCGCTTGGTCTGCATCGGCTGGCCCTTGCCGCAGTTCGGGATCGGGTACAGACGAAAGTCGGTGCCGACCGCGTCGACGTTCATCAGGTAGTCGCGCGAGTCGGCGGCGATCCCGCCGTCGCGGTACAGCTGGCCGAGCTCGCCGTTCCTGATCTCGTAGACGCCGCGCGCGGAGATGCGGAAGTTCTCGCGGCTCTCGGCGATCGAGGGCGTGCGGTGACCGGAGAGGTAGTAGCCGTGGTCGATCTCCTTCACGATCTCCTGCGCCGGGCGCGTGCCGACGTCGAAGACCGTGTTCGACATGCGGATCAGCGGCACCAGCGAAGCGTCGGTCGCCTTCCAGTGGCCGTTGGGCTCGCCGCCGAAGATCGCGGCGGTCTGCCGGCTGTTCATGAAGCCGCGGAAGATCCCGCGGTCGATGTGGACGACGCGGCGGGCGGGCGTGCCCTCGTGATCGTACTTGTAGTGGCCGAAGCCCGGCAGCGCCGGATCGGAGTACGCGGTCACGAGCGGAGAGGCGACGCGCCGGCCCACCTGGTGCTCGGTGAGCCCGCCGAGCAGCCACGAGCGGCCCGCGTACGCGGTCTCCATCTTGAGCGCGCGGTCGAGCTCGACCGGGTGGCCGATGATCTCGTGCGACACGAGCGTGTTGTAGTGCGGGTCGGTGACCACGACCACCTCGCGCTCGGACGTGGGCAGCACGGGCGCGGCGGCCAGCGCGACGCCCTCGCGGGCGAGGCTCAGCGAGAAGTCGCGGAAGCTCGGAAAGGAGAGCGTCGGATCGCTGGCGCCCTCGAGCAGGATCTCCCAGCCGCGCTGGTGCCCGATCGAGTCGTAGAGATCCTGGCTGACCTCGCCGTGGACGGTGACGATCGAGCAGGTACCCATTGTGAGCGCGAACGACTGGTCGATCCGGGCGCCCTCGCTCGACACGAACAGCTCGCGTGAGAGCTCGGTTATCGTGCCGACGTAGTTGTACTTGACGCCGGGATCGACCGCGGCGACCTGACGCGAGACGTCGGTGGCGTAGCGCACCATGTCGGCGAGCGGCAGGGTGCGAGGGTCGACGCCGTACACGGCGGGCACGGTGTCCTGCCGCACCTCGATCGGGTGCAGGCGCGTGTCGGCCAGCGACTCGCCCAGCGGGCCGAATTTCTCGCGCGCGTCGGCCTTCATCTCGCCGTTGACCATCGCGCGGCGATAAGCGCGCTCGAGCGCCTCGCGCACGATCCGGTCGAGGTCGTCGAGGTCGGCCGTGCCGAGCGTCTGGCCGACGTAGCCGGGCGCGATCATGCGCTCGCCGGCGAGCACGCGGACGCCGAGCGCGAAGCCGTAGTCGTCGCCCGAGTATTTCGGCGTACCGTTCTCGGCGCCGGCGCCCTTGCCCTCGGTGACCTCGAGCCGCACGTCGGCGTAGCGCAGGTGCGGCAGCCGCCGCGCCTCGCGCACGCGCGTCTCGACCATCGGCGTCAGCGTGTCGATGAGATCGACGGAAACCTTGGCCATCAGAAGAGCTCCACCAGGACAGTCTCGCCGACCATGACGTCGCCTCGCTCTTCCTCGAGCACGATCAGGCAGTTGCCGGCGGCCATCGAGGAGAGGATACCGGAGCCCTGGGGCCCCGTGGTCCGGGCCTCCCAGCGTCCGTTCTTCCACTGCACGATGCCGCGCTTGAATTCGCGCCGGCCTTTCTTCTTGGTCATCGCCTCGATGGCCGTGGCTTCGGCGCTGTCGGGGAACAGCCGGCGGCGGCCCGCCAGCTTGTGAATCGCCGGCCGCACGAACAACATGAACGCGAGCATCGAGGCGACGGGGTTGCCCGGCAGCCCGAAGAAGTGCGCCGACCCGATGCGTCCGAACGCGAGGGGACGGCCGGGCTGCATCGCGACCTGCCAGAAGTCGATCGCGCCGATCTCGCCGAGCACGTCCTTGACGAGGTCGAGCACACCGACCGACACGCCGCCCGAGGTGACCACCATGTCGCCGATCGAGGCGGCCTCGAGCAGGCGCGCGCGCAGCTCGTCGCGCACGTCGGCCACGATCCCGAGATCGATGACCTCGCCGCCGCACTGCTCGATCGAGCCGCGCAGGGTGAAGCGGTTCGCGTCGTAGATCTGGCCGGGCTTGCGCGGCGTGCCCGGCTCGACGACCTCGTCGCCCGTGGAGAGGAGCGCCACGCGCGGCCGGCGGTGCACGAGCACCTGCCAGTGGCCGAGTGAGGTGACCAGGCCGAGCTCCTGCGGCCGCAGCACCGTGCCGCGCTCGATCGCGACCGTCCCGGCGCGGATATCCTCGCCGCGATTTCGCACGTTGGCGCCCTTGCCGATCGGGCCGACGACGAGACGGTCTCCGCGGCGCTCGACCACCTCTTGCGGGTACACCGTGTCGGCGCCGCGCGGCATCGGCGCGCCGGTCATGATGCGCACGGCTTGCCCCGACGCGACGGCGCCGTCGAACACCGCGCCGGCCGCGATCTCGGCCAGCACGTCGAGCTCGCGCGTCCGGCTCGCCGGCACGTCGTCGCTGGCGACCGCGTAGCCATCGACGGCCGAGTTGTCGCTGGGCGGCACGTCGAAGGGCGCCAGCAGGTCTTCGGCGAGGACGCGCTCGCGCGCGCGGGTGACCGCGACGACCTCAGGCGGTGTCGGCTCGGCGAGCTGGCGGAGGATTTGATTTTGGCCGTCCTGCACCGAAATCATGGCGATATTATACGCGGCATGAATCAGGCTCGTCCCGCAGGCTTCTGGATTCGCGCGCTCGCCGCAGGCATCGACTTCGTCGTGTTTTTCGTCGTGCAGCTCTCGTTCGTGCTGATCGGCGCGCGCCTTTCGGGCGGCGCCGTCGACGGCGCCGCATCCGGGGGGCCGGCGGCCTTTTTCACGGTCGTGTTCGCCGGGGTCTACACGACCGTGCTCCACTCCCTGGCCGGCCAGACGATCGGCAAGATGATCGTCGGTGTCCGCGTCGTCGCCGGCGACGGACCTCCGCCGTTCGGCGCCGCACTCCTGCGCTTCGGCGCGTACTTCGTCTCGGCGGCGCCCGTCATGCTCGGCTTCGTCATGGCCGGGCTCCGTCGCGACAAGCGCGCGCTGCACGATCTGATCGCCGGGACGCAGGTCGAACGCCAGATCGCGTCCGAGCCCGCGGCGGCGCCGCCGGTCGAGCCTCCGTCCGACCCGGCCGCCGCGGGCGTCGTGTGATCCCGACGGCGCCGCTGCCGATCCGCAACCGTCTCGCCGAAATCATTCTCACCGCGCTCCACGAGCCCGAGGCCCGCCGCGAGCTGACGGCGCTCGCCGCGCGCGATGCGACGCCGCCCCACTGGCTCCAGGGCGACGATCGCGCGTGCTGGCCTTTGGTCCAGGCGCGCGCCGTCGGCGCGCACGCCGCGCTGCAGGCGCGCCCGCCCGGTCCGATCAGATCGCGGGCCGAGATGCTCGACGCGGCGGCCGCGCTCTTCGACGCGCACCTCTACTTCGAGGTCCACGAGCTCCTCGAGCCCGCCTGGCGCGAGGCCGAGGGCGCGGAGCGTGAGGTTCTGCAGGGGCTCATCCAGGTGGCCGTCGGCTATCAGCACCTGGCCAACCGCAATTTCGCGGGCGCTCGCGCGCTCCTCGACGAAGGGCGGCGGCGCATCGAGGGGCGTACCCTGGGCGGCCTCGAGCTCGAAGCGTTCGGGCGCGGGGTCAGGCGTTCGCTCGACCGGCTTTTACAGCTCGACTGGGACACGGTCCCTTCGTTTCCGAGGCAGGACGTGAACGCACGAAAGGAGACGTCGTGAATCTGGAACTGACCGGCAAGACCGCGCTCGTAACCGGAGGCAGTCAAGGGATCGGACGAGCCATCGCGTTAGGTCTGAGCGCCGAGGGCGCCAGAGTGGCCATTTGCGCCCGCGACAAGTCGCGGCTCGAACAGACGGCCCAAGAGATCAAGACGAAGACGAACGCCGAGGTGCTCATCGTCCCCGGCGATCTGAGCCGGCTCGACGAGGTGAACCGGGTGGCCGCGACCGTCAAGGAGCGCTTGGGCCGGATCGACATCCTCGTGAACAACGCCGGCGCCATCCGCGGCGGCGATTTCCTGAAGATCCCGGATGAGCAGTGGGCAGGGGACTGGAGCCTGAAGATCCTCGGCTACGTCCGGATGGCGCGCGCGGTCTTCCCGATGATGCAGGCGCAGGGCGGTGGACGCATCATCAACGTCGTCGGCGCCGCCGCGCGCAACCCGACTCCCGTTTATTTGACGGGCGGCATCGCAAATTCGGGGCTCATAAACTTCTCGAAGGGACTCGCGGACCTCGGCGCCGCGTCGAACATTCTCGTCAACGCGGTGTCGCCCGCGGCGACGGCGACGGCGCGCTGGGAGACGCTGATCGAACAACAGGCTGCAACAGCTGGTAAGTCCGTCGAAGCGCAGCGTGCTGAAGTCGAGGGGCAATACCCGCTCAAACGCATCGCGACGCCTGAAGACATCGCCGATCTTGTCTGCTTTCTCGTATCGGCTCGCGCCTCGTTCATCACGGGCGTGTGCGTCACGGTTGACGGCGGCGCGACTCGTGGCGTCTACCTCTGATTCTTTCATTTTCCGACCGACTTGACATGCGTCACGCCCTGTCATATATCTTTGCGCCAGCATCGGGATAGCCCGGTAGTAACGTCCTATTTCCGCCGCTTTCGCTAGGGCTAGGAGGTCGAACGATGGCCGCAAAGTTGTTTGTAGGGAACCTGTCCTTCCAGGCCACCGAAGAGGACCTTCGCGAGCTCTTCCAGCAGGCCGGAACCGTCGAGACAGTTCGGATCATCACGGACCAGTTCACCGGACGGCCGCGCGGATTCGGGTTCGTCGAGATGGCGACCAAGGAAGAAGCTGGCAAGGCAGTCGAGATGCTCAACGGTCGGCTTTTCAGGGATCGAAACCTGGTCGTGGACGAGGCTCGTCCGCAGCCGCAGCGCACGGGTGCCGGTGGTGGTGGTCCACGCGGTGACCGTGGGCCGAGGCCCGGTGGGGGCGGCGGAGGTTGGCGCCGGTAGACCCGCTTAGCTGAAGAGCCCGGGGATCAAGACGCATGTCCCCGGGCTTTTCTGGTATCGTGATGACTCAACACATGACGACCAAGAGGCGAGAGCACACGATCAAGCCAGGGGTCGCATCACCGGGCATGGCCGAGCGTCTCGGCGTCACGATCGACGAGCGGCGCGGCGTCGAATATCACGAGCTTCGAGCCAAAGACCTTCTGAACAGGTGCAACAGCCGGCCGATGCCGTTCGGCTGGACCGTGAACCCGTACCGCGGCTGCGAGATGGCGTGCCGCTATTGCTTCGCGCGCTACACGCACGACTATCTCGGGTTGAACGATCCGTCGGCGTTCGAGCG
>DATEMW010000420.1:0-8216 GCA_035275385.1 Candidatus Methylomirabilota bacterium
ATGCTTCGGCAGTAGCGGCGCGTCCGACCGCGCCCGCCGCGGGCCGAACCGACGATACGCGCCCGGATGTCGTGATGCCCACGCCGTCGAGGCGCTCCGAGGTCGCGGCCCAGGCCGCACCCGCGGCGCAAGCGGCCCCGCCGGCTGCCGACGCGAGCGCCGTTCGGCCGACTCCCATGGTCGTGAACTTGCCGTCGATCCCGGGGGCACCGCCGTTCGGCGGCCTCAATGGGGGCAGCGGCCGAGATCCGTCGCTCGACGGACATCCACGGCGCGTCTTGCGGTAGCATCCGCGCGGTTTGCGCCACCCCCCGGCGGCCCGGTAAGATGAATCATTGTTCGTCTTTCCTGGGGAGGTCACTATGCGGGAAGCCGTCATCGTCGGGGCCGTGCGCACTGCTGTCGGCAGAAAAGGCGGAAAGCTGTCGGGCATTCGCCCGGATGATCTCGCCGCGCTGGTCCTGAAAGATCTAGTCGCCAGGCTCAAGGTCGATCCCGCCGAGATCGAGGACGTCATCCTCGGGTGCGTCGATCAGCTCGGCGAGCAGGGCTTCAACATTGCGCGCAATGCCGCGCTGATCGCGGGCCTCCCGGTCGAAGTGTGCGGGACCACGCTCGACCGCATGTGCGGCTCGGGGCAGCAGGCCGCCAATTTTGCGGCGATGGGCGTCATGTCCGGCCAGTACGACGTCGTGATCGCCGGCGGCATCGAGCACATGACGCGGGTGCCGATGGGGTCCAACGCCATGGGACCGGGCGACGGGCCGCTCTCGCCGAAGCTGCAAGAGCGCTTCAACATCGTCCCGCAGGGCATCTCCGCTGAGATGATCGCGGAGAAATGGGGGCTCAAGCGCGAGGAGCTCGACGAGTTTTCCGCGCAGAGCCACGAGAAGGCGGGCCGCGCGATCGCCGAAGGACGCTTCAAGCGCGAGATCATGCCGGTGACCTTGCCGGACGGATCGGTCTTCGACACCGACGAGGGAGTCCGCGTGCCGGTCAACCGCGAGAAGATGGCGACGCTCGTACCGTCCTTCAAGCCCGACGGCGTCGTCACGGCCGCCAATTCCTCGCAGATCTCCGACGGGGCCGCCGCGCTGATGTTCATGTCGGCCGACCGCGCCAAGGCGCTCGGCCTCAAGCCCCGCGCGCGCGTCGTCGCCACCGCGCTCGCCGGCGTCGATCCGACCATCATGCTGACGGGCCCGATTCCGGCGACGCAGCGCGTGCTGCGCAAGGCCGGCATGACCCTCGACCAGATCGATCTCGTCGAGATCAACGAGGCGTTCGCGTCCGTCGTGCTGGCGTGGGAGCGCGAGTACCATCCGGACATGCGCCGCGTCAATGTCAACGGCGGGGCGATCGCGCTCGGTCATCCGCTCGGCTGCTCGGGCGCCAAGCTCATGACGACGCTCCTGCACGAGCTCGAGCGGACGGGCAAGCGCTACGGGCTGCAGACGATGTGCATCGGTTTCGGTCAGGGTATCGCGACCATCATCGAGCGGCTGTAGCGCCGCGGCGCGGAGGAGACATGGCCGGATTTCGGTGCGCGAAGTGCGGAAAGGTCGCGATGGCGCAGAAGATCTGCTGTGGCCGCCCGATGAAGCGAGCCTGATCCAGCCGCACGGGCGGCGGATGGTCCAGACCCTCCCCAACGACTACCGACTCGCCCGGAGCGTCATTGCCGCCGAGCTAGGGCCCGCCCGGATCGCGGAGCTGCACCGACCGTTTCCGCTGCTCGACTGGCTCGTGATCGTCGCGCTGCCGAGCGCGTTCGTGGGCCTGGCGCTGGCGCTCGCTCGGCTGCCGCTCGGTCTTCCGTGGCTCGCGTGCCTCGTCGTGCAGGGATTTCTTATCCAGGCGCTGGCCTACGCGGTCCACGACCTGTTCGTGCACCGCCGCGTCGGCGGCAAGCGCGCCGGCTACGTCATTGGCGTGCTGTTCGAGTTGCCCGTCCTGGCCAGGCGCACGTGGTACGCGCTCTACCATCTGGATCATCACAACCAGATGAATACCGACGTCGATCCCGAGGAATACAAGCAGGATCTGGACACGCGCTGGAAGAAGGTGGCGTGCCTCACGTTGCCCGGCCTCTTTCTCTTGTTCGCACGCAAGCTGCGGTCGCCCGACGATCCGTCGATGAAGATCGAGATGGGGCCGATCAAGGCTCCGACGGATGCGACCCTCGTCCGTCAGCTCAGGCAGGAGCGCCTCGTCGCGGTCGGCGGCTTCGTAGTCCTGGGCCTGGCCACATACGTGTCGTGGCCGCTGGTGGCGTTCGGCTACGTGCTGCCGTTCGTGATCGTCACGCCGATCGCGAGCATGTGCCGCCTGGTGTTGGAGCACGCCGAGAGCGATCCCACGAACGTCTTCAGTTGCGGGACGTTCTACCGAACGGGGTTGGTTTCAGGGCCACTGTTCTTCTGGGACGCAGGCGATTGCCACGTCGTGCATCACATCTATCCCGCCATCCCGTTTTACCGGATGCGCAGAGCCGTGCGACTGATGCGGCCGGTCCTGGTCCGACACGGCGCGCGCGAGCGACGTTCGTTCTCGGGTCTGCTCCACGGGTTCTTCGTGAGGAACGAGCGGCACCGGACCCTGTGGTCCCGCTAGGGTCGGCGAGCGGCTGCTAAACGACGGCCAGGGCGTCCTGGATCGCCGAGTCGAGCTCGCCGGGCCGCACCGGCTTGAAGAGGCACTTGCGGATCTTGAGCGTCTTCAAGCGACCGTGGTCCTCGTCGCGCAGGCCCCAGCCGGTGATCAGCAAGATCGCGATGTCGGCGTCGACCCGGCGCAGGCGCTCGGCGACCTCCCAGCCGTTCATCCCGGCCATGCCGAGGTTCGTCAGTACGACGTCGAAGCGCCCCGGTCCGTAGGCGTTGAGCGCGGCGCCGCCGCTGGCGGCGGCCGTGACCGTATGGCCGACGCTCCTCAAGATTTCCGTCAGCGTGCCGAGAACCTTCGGGTCGTCGTCCACCAGGAGCACGCGGGCGGGCCGGCGGGCTCGCGGAAGCGCCGCATCGGGCTCTGATCCGACGGGCTCGCTCGCGACGGGGAAGGTGAGCGTGAAGGTAGCGCCGCGCCCGGGCTCGCTGTCGACGCGGATGTCGCCGCCGTGCCGTCGGACGATCGCGTAGACCATCGACAGGCCGAGCCCCGAGCCGCCCTCGCCCTTGGTCGAGAAGAACGGCTCGAAGATGCGCCGGCGCACCGCTTCGGGCATCCCGACGCCGGTGTCGGTCACCGTCAGCACAACGTTGCGGCCGGGCTCGCCGCGCGTCGACACCGTCAAGGTGCCGCCGTCGGGCATGGCGTCGAGTGCGTTGAGGAGCAGGTTGGTCATCAGCTCGGTCAGCGCCGCCGGGCGGCCGTTGATCGTCTCGATCGTGCCCAGGTCGAGCCGGAGATCGAGGGGCCGGTTGTCGCGCGCGATCTTCTCCTCGAGGCGCGGCCGGATCATCGCCACCGCGTCGTGCACGCTCTGATTCACGTCGACGCCGACCGGCGGGCCGTCCGGACGCAGGCGCGCGAACTGCTGGATGCGCCGCACCGTCTCGGCGCCGTCCACCGCCGCCGCCTCGACGACGTTGAGCGAGCGCGCGACGAACTCGGAGTCGCGCAGGCTCTGCTTCATGAGCTGGGCGTAGCCGAGGATCGCCTGGAGCAAATTGTTGAAGTCGTGCGCGATGCCGCCCGCGAGCTGGCCGAGAGCGGTGAGCTTCTCGGACTGGTGCAGCTGCTTTTCAACCTCGCGCTGCTGGGTGATGTCGCGGACGATCGCGATCAGCCCCTCGAGCCCACCGTGGCGCGCGCGCAACGCCGAGAGCGTCACCGCCAGCTCGACCGGCCGCGGCTGGCCCGCGGTCGCCGTGGTCTGGAACTCGTGGCGCGGCGTGCCGTCGGTCAGTCGGCGCCGCGCTTCGGCGTAATCGCCGCGAGGCAGCATGTCGGTGATCGGCCGGCCGATCGCCTGCGCCGCGCTGTAGCCGAAGATGCGCTCGGCCGCGGGATTCCATTTCTCGATGCGATCGTCCGGCGAGACCGAGATGATCGCTTCGCCCGCCGACGAGATCGTCTCCTCGAGCCGCTGCTTGGTGTCGGCGATCTCGCCGTACAAGCGCGAGTTGCGCAGCGCGATCGCCAGGTACTCGGAAAGCATCTCGAGCAGCTCACGCTCGCGCGGATCGATCGCCCGGCGCGTGGACCGGTTGTCGATGACGAGGTGCCCGAGCGGGCCCTGGATGTCGCGGATGACGCACGCGACCACGAGCGCGTCGTTCTTGTCGACGCCGGGCGGCGGCTCGGGAAGGATCTCGACCCGGTCGTAGCCCAGCGCCGCGCGCAGCTGCTCGGTGACCGCCGCCGTCAGGTTCTGCGGGTCGAGGTGGCCGACGATCGTCCGCGAGATCTCGCGCAGGATGGAGAGCTGCGTGACACGCAGCGACTGCTCGGTGGCCTCCGCCTCTTCGAGCTCGCGCGTCTTGGCGGAGAGCTTGCGCATCTCCTCGACCAGCCGCGCGACCTGCCCGCGCGTGCCGAGATCGGCCTGGCGGCGCACGAGCGCGCGGTGCACGACGTCCTCGAGATCCTGACGTGAGAAGGGTTTGATCAGGTACTCGAACGCGCCGTGCGTGAGCGCGTGGCGCACCGTCTCCAGCGAGGCGTACGCCGTGATCATCACGACCTCGATGGAGGGATCGGCGCGCTTGACGTGGCGCAGGAGCTCGAGCCCGTCCATCTCGGGCATCTTGATGTCCATGATCACGACGTCCGGCTGGAAGCGCCGCAGCAGGTCGAGGGCGGTTCGGCCGTTCTCCGCCGTCTGGATGGCGTAGCTCGGCTTCAACAGCATACGCAGCGACTCGCGGGGTCCCAGCTCGTCGTCGACGACGAGCACGCGTCCAAGCGCGTTGGCGGTGATGCTCATGAAGTGGCGAGCGGGAGCGTCACCAAAAAGTGTAGCTCGTGGCGACCCTGGCGGACGGCGAGCTGTCCGCCCACCGCTTCGACGAGACGCTGACTCACCGCCGGGCCGACGTCGATCAGGCTCTCCTGGACCATCTGCACGGGATCGAACACGCGATGGAGCTTCTCGGCCGCCACCGAGGCGGTGCGGGAGCCCACCAGGATGCGGACGCCCTCGCCGCCCTCGCGCTCGGCGTGGCGGGCGACGGAGACGGAGACGCGCGCTTGATCCGGTGGTGAATTGTGCGCGAGATACCAGATGAGGTACGAGAGCGCTTTACGGAGCTGCGCCGGATCGATCTTCACGACCTGCGGCGTCGTCTCGCGGGTCACGTCGAGCTGCAGCGGCCTGGCCGGCACCTCGTCGACGAGCTCGATCGCGGTCACCACATCGTCGACGACGGTGTGCACGTCCACGGTGGTGAAGTTTAACTCACCTTCTGTTACTAGCCCCGCAAGTTTCTCGAACACCTCGACCAACCGGCGCACGTCTCGACGGACGACGGACGAGAAATGCCGGCGGAACTCGGGGTCGTCGTAACGCTCGCCGATCAGCTCGATGAAGGTGTTGATGGACACCAGCGGATTCTTGATCTCGTCCGCGATGCGCGCGACCACGCGCGTGAGCAGCTGAGTCTGCTCCACCTGCCGCTTTTGGGTGAGGAGCTCCTTCTGCGCCGTCAGATCTTCGAAGACGAGCACGGCGCCGAGCGGCGCTCCGTCCTCGCCGCGCACGGGATAGGTGGAGACCTCGAGCCAGAGACCGCGGAGCGCGAGCTGGATCTCGTGCCGCCCCGCCGCCCGTCCCGTCTTGAGCGTGTCGAACAGCATGTCGCCGAGCGGCGAGGGGAGCGCGCGCAGGTCCTGCTTGAGAACTTCGCTGGCCGACAACTGCAATATTTCTTCGGCCCGGCGGTTGATCGTGCCGATGCGCTGGTCGCGGCCGATCGTGATGACCCCGCTCGACATGTGAGCCAGGATGCGCTCGCTGAACTGCTGCTCGCGCTCGAGCTGGTTGTGGAGCGCGATGTCGCGGATGGCCGTCGCCAGGTGCGAGGCCAGATCGAAGAGCGTCTCGGTCTCGCCGCGCCGATACATCGAGCCGACGACCGGGTGTCCGACGATCAGGATCCCGACCAGCTCGCCGTGGGCCAGCAGCGGTACCGCGAGCACGCCCTGCAGCAGCTTCAGCTCACGGGTAATTTCCGGATCGGTCAGCTCGTGCAGCCGCGCCGGGCGTCCCTGGGCAGTGAGCCATCGTGTCAGGCCCTGCCCGGCGTGCAGGCGTACCGATTCGACGATCGGCCGCGCAAGGCCGCGATGGGTGGCGACGCGATATTCCTGCGCGTCGGCGTCCGGCAGCAAGAGCGCCATGCGCGTGGGCCGGACGAGCTCGCCGATGGCGTCGAGGAACATCTCGAGCGCCCGAGGCATGTCGAAGCCTGCGGCGAAGGCCCGCGTGAATTCTTTCAACACGCGGGCGAACGCGGCGCCCTCCCACGGCTCTTCGGCGCCGGCGGTGACCCCGCGCGCCTCGGGCGCCAGGCTCGAGCGGAGCGCGGTGATCTCCCGCGTCAGGCGGAGCTTGTCGATCACCCGGCGGAGCACGATGGTGAGCTCGGCCTGCGTGAACGTCGCCGGCAGCGTGAAATCGGCCGTCTCGAAGTCGTCTGCGCTTCCGCCAATGGCGACCGTGAGGGCGGACGGGGCGATCTCGCGCACCCGTGCCACGAATGCCTGGGCGTCGCGCGGCATGCCGATCCCGCCGCGCAGGACCACGTCGATCTCGATCAGCCGGAGCGTCTTCAGCGCCTCGGCGTCGCTCGGCGCCGCGAAGACCGCGTGATCGCTGAGCGCGGACACGAGCCGCGCCCGGAGCGCTTCGTCGGACGTGACGATCAGGATGGTATTCATGCCGACACCCGCGAGATTTCCGGAATGGCGAGCGGAAAATCGACTGTGAAGACGGCGCCGCCAGCTTCGCGGTTCGACACCGTGATGCGGGCAGCGTGGGTCTGGGCGATCGAGGCGCAGATCGCCAAACCCAGTCCCGTGCCCCGCTCCTTGGTGGAGAAGAATGGGTCGAAGACCCGCTCGAGAAGCTCCGGCGGGACGCCGGGACCAGTGTCCACGACGGCGACGATAACACGGTCGGCCGTCGTCGCGGCCTCGACTCGCACCATGCCTTCCGGCGCCGTCACCTCGTGCGCGTTCATGAGGAGATTCAAGAACAGCTGCTCGAGTTCGAGATGATCGGCGAGCACCGTGCACGGCGAGTCGCCGAAGGCCACCGACAGCACGACGCGCTTCTCGGCGAACACCGGTCGCATCGCCTCGACGGCGTCGCCGACCGGCGCGCGCAGATCGATCGGGTGGTGCGGCCGTTCTCCCGGTCGCGACAAGGTCCGCAACCGATCGAGCAACCGCTCGATCGACGCGATCTCACGGCCGACGACCCGCTCGAACTCGGCCACGAAGCGATCGTCTGCGCGACGGCGCGGCATGAGCTGTGAGAACGCCTTGACCGCAGCCAGCGGATTCTTGATCTCGTGGGCGATTCCCGACGCGAGCATCTCGAAATACGCGAGCCGCTCGGCCCGCTGCCGCTCGACTTCGAGCGCCTTCAGCGGCGTGAGATCGCTGAACACCGCGACGGCGCCCAGGACGGCGCCGGCCTGGTCGTGCAGCGGCGACGTTGCGCAAATGATCGGCCGGGTCGTCGTGCCATCCGATAGCTGAGCCTCGGGCTGCGTCCTGGCTCCGCCGCCCGCGATGGTCTCGACGAGCATCCCGCCCACGCACGCCGGCAGCACACTGAGCGGCTGGAATCGCACGCGCTCGACCGCCAACCCCGTGAGCTGCTCCGCCGCGCGGTTGAAGAGCGTGACCTGGCCGGTTGCGTCGACAGCCACCACGCCGCTCTCGATGGTGGAGACGATGTTGTTCAGATGCTGGTTGGCCAGCAGCACCTGCGCGTACAGCTGCGCGTTCTTCACCGCGACCCCAGCCTGGTTGGCCAGCGTCATCAACAGATCGAGATCTTGTGGATAGAACGGATCACCCGCGAGCTTCGGCCCGACCACGATAGCCCCGATGACCTGCGCTTCCGACACCAGCGGCAGCACGAGCGCCCAGTTCAGTCGCGCCAGCGCCGCATGCAATCGCTCGCGCTCGCTGGTCGGCCGCTCGTGCGCGATCTCGTCGGTCAGCAGCAGGTCTCTGGTCTGGACCAGCGCCTCGATGATTTCGTC